>JALGTY010000089.1 GCA_029821145.1 Candidatus Zipacnadia bacterium | reverse complement strand
CTGGGCATTGAAGTGGAGCCGCTGCCCGCGCCGGATGAACCCGATGAGACGGTGGCAGCGGAGCAAACCGATTGACAATAGGCTGTCCGACGAACCCACACGGGCCCTGCGATGAGCGGGGCCCACTTCGTTTTGTGGGAGGAATTGCACGCCGTCGGGGTCAAACTAAGGCCGGGTTCCTCATTTATCTATGAAGGGAGCCGTAGATGGCAAAGAAGATGAGGCAGATAAGATGCGCGATCGTCGGCTACGGCCCGTTGTTTGACATGGGCAAGTACCACGCCGACTTCATCAACAGCACTGCGGGGATGAAGACGGTGGCGGTTTGTGATACGGCGAAGGAGCGACTGGTAGCGGCCGAAGAGGAGCTGCCGGGTGTGGCGACTTACGAAAAGCTCTCCGACATGCTCAGGGATAGCGATTTTGACCTGGGGGTAATCATCACGCCGCACAATACCCACGCGAAGCTGGCGATACAGTGCCTCAACGCGGGCAAGCACGTCGTTGTCGAAAAGCCGATGTGCGTGAGCGCGAGGGAGGCGTCGGCGATGCTGCAGGCGTCCAAAGAGAATAAGGTGATGTTGTCGGTTTTTCACAACCGCCGCTGGGACGCGGACTACCTGACGATATGCGACGTGCTCAGGCAGGGGCTGATAGGGGAGATATTCGAGGTTGACTGCTACATGGGTGGGTGGAGGCCGCCGCGGGGTTGGTGGCGGGATGATAAGAAGATCTCCGGCGGGGCGTTTTTCGACTGGGGCGCGCACATGCTCGACTGGGTGCTGCAGTTGGTGGACAAGCCAATAATTGACGTGAGCGGCTTTTTCCACAAGCGCGTGTGGAAGCAGAAGAGCAACGAGGACCAGGTACGTGCGATAATCCGCTTTGAAGACAACGTGCAGGCCGATGTCACCATCTCCAGCATTTCCCGTATCGGCAGGTCGAAGTGGCGCATCGTCGGCGATAGGGGCGCCATCGAAGCGCAATCGGGCGGAGAGGCGATCACCGTTGTGACCGACATCGGCGGTCTGGAGACGAAAATGGAGGTGCCGAACCTGCCCGCCGCGCGGGAGGAGTACTACAAGAATATCTCCAACCACCTGCGCAAGGGCGAAGAGCTAGTCTGCAAGCCGGAGCAGTCGGCCATGACGATTGCGGTGATGGACGCGGCGGAGAAGTCGGCTAAATCCGGCCGGCCGCAGAAGCTAGAGCTGTAAGCACAGGGGCGTGGGGGAGTCGTCGCGTGCAAAGCGCCAGCGATGGCGGGATGATAAGCTGTGGGCCGGATGGCCGTGAGTTTGCAGGCAAACTCCCAGCTATGCGGCCCCTCCGGAAGCAACAGCAACGGCCATGGAGTCGGGCTGGAAGCCCGACCCACGGGGCTCTTGGGGATGCCCGACCTATGGGTTGATGAATAATCGGACTAGAGGCGGCGATAGCTGTGGAGATAATCTTCCTGGGTAGTGGGGCCGGGGAGTTGTGGCCCTCGGTGTTTTGCAACTGTGGAGCCTGCAAGACGGCTATTGCCGAGCGTGGCAAGCATGTCAGAATTGGCTCGTGCCTGCTGGTGGAGCGGAAGTACCTCTTCGACATCCCGCCGAACGTGAACCTGGCCGCCATCCAGCGCGGCATCAGCCTGGCTGAGGTGACGCACCTGTTCGTCACCCACTCGCACCAGGATCATCTTGACCCGTGCGTGTTGGCCGCCACCGGCCGGGTGGACGGGCCGCCCCTGCATCTCTACTGCAACCGCCGGGTAGCAGAGCTGCTGCCGGTCTATCAGCAGTTCAACCGCTTCTTCGACCCCGAGAGACTGAACCTCCATATCAATGTGCTGGAGCCGTTTGATACTGTTGGCTGCGAAGAAGATGAATTTGTCCTGACGGCGCTGGCGGCGGATCATGATACGACCGGCGGCGAAGAGCCGCTGATCTACATCTTTGAGCACGGCGGGAAGACCATACTCTACGCCTGTGACACGGGGTGGTTTCCAGACCGGACCTGGCAGGAGATCGAGAAGCGGCAGTACGATGTCGTCGTGCTCGATTGCACCTGCCACGAGCTGCAGGAGTGCCGCCACGGGCATCTGAGCACCGCACCGTTCTTGGAGATCAGGCAGCGCTTTGAGAAAGAGGGGCTGCTGAAAAGCGGCAGCCGCTTCATCGCTCAGCACATCTCACACGGCCACCAGGGGGACGACTTGTCGCACGAGCAGCTTGTGGCCCGCTTTGCGCAGCACGGTGTTGAGGTGGCTCACGATGGGATGGTCCTGAACACCTGATGGCGAAAATGGAACTCGGCGTCTCGACATTGCTGTGGTACGACGAAGATGATTTGCTCGTGCACCTGCCGCTGCTGGGGTCTGAGGGCGTGCACCGTATCGAGTTGCGACGCCTGCCGGAGCATCTTGATTACGCGGATGAAGACTCGATAGCCCGACTGTCAACGGCGTTGCAGGACCACGGCGTGGCGGTATGGTCGCTGCATGTGCCGGACAAGTTCATAATCGAGATGTCCGGGCCGAATGAAGAGGTGCGGAAGGCCGCCGTAGCGGAGGCCAAGAAGATCGCCGTCGCGCTGACGAAGGTCGGCGGCAAGATACTTGTGACCCAAGCATCACAGAGCTGGCCGCGTTTTGCGGGGATATCGGCCTGCCAGTAGCGGTGGAGAACTCACTGCCGACCAAGCTGCGCCTCGGCGATACAGTGGCCGAGGTTGTCAGATTGGTGGAAGGCATCGGCGCCGACAACCTGGGCTATTGTCTGGACACCAGCCACGCCAACATCGGCGAGGACCCGGTGGCGGCATTGGGCCTGGTCGGGCACAAGCTGATGACACTTCACATCAGCGACAATGACGGCCAATCCGACCAGCACGCCCTGCCCTTCGAAGGTACGGTTGACTGGCCCGCGTTCATGACCGCCTTGCGAGCCACCGGCTATCAGGACGTGTTCATGCTGGAGGTGCGAGCTACGCAGGAGCCGAAGTGGATGCTGCGAGAGGCCAAGGCGCGTTTTGAGCGGCTGATGCAGATGTATGAGGGCGGCTAGGCGCCCCTTGATCTCCAATATCTTTTCCTCATGACTACCTTGGGCGGTGGTGAATGATGCGGAATAGCGCAGAAGACACGAAGCCAGTTTGCCTGCCATTGCTGGATGAGCGCATGCTCATCATCAGACTTCCGAATGGGAAGCTGATGGGCAACCTGATGCGAAGCGTGGACGGCGTCCAGGAGGTGGCGGCCCGCTACTCCGAAGACAACGGCCTGATATGGTCGGAGGCAGAGACGCTCTGCCAGCTTCCGATACACGGGGGTGAATGGCTGGGGCTGGAGGCCCTCTTGGATAGTAGCGGCGAGCTGCATCTGTTCTTTCTGAAGTATGCCGATGCCGACACGGAAGACACCGCGAATAGTGCCGATATTCCGCACGGATACTTGGGCGGATACAATGGCAGGCGGCTCGATATCTGGCACGTGAAGTCAGCTAGCGGGAGAACCAGTTGGCAGGCTCCCAGAATGATCTGGAAGGGCTATACGGGGGCGTTGAACTCCGTGATTCAGATGACCAACGGTCGCATTCTGCTGCCGTTTTCTGAACAGGCCGCGCCGAGGTCATTCGGGGGCGGCGGAGAGGATCTGGCCGCATTTACCCACACCGGGTCTTTTAAGTCCACGGCGCTGTATTCCGATGATGCCGGGGAAACCTGGCATCTCTCAGACAGCAGTCTCAGCGTGCAGGTTCCCAGCTTCGTGCACAGCTACGGAGCGGACGAGCCGGTGGTTATTGAGCTCAGAGACGGGCGAGTGTGGATGTTGATGCGGACGCAACAAGGCCGCTTTTATGAATCGTTCTCAGCGGACGGGGCCAGTTGGTCCCAACCGCAGCCGACAAGCATCATCTCTTCTGACTCTCCGGCCGGGCTGGTGCGCCTGGACGATGGGCGGATCGTATTGTTCTGTAACGTCTGTCAGAGGTTCCCCTATGCCTACGGTGGGAGGCATGTTCTGCATGCGGCAATCTCCGACGATGAAGGCAAGAGCTGGCGCGGCTATCGCGAGGTTGCCCGCGACCCAAAGCGCAATGAGCCGCCGCCTCCGCATGGTGATTTCGGCACGGCATACCCATTCCCAACAGTGGCCAATGATGGCAAGGTGGTCTATTGCACGGGCCAGGGGGCCGGCCGCGTGCTGCTGATGCTCCTGGAGCCTGACTGGTTACTTGAAACATCTCAGCAGGCCGACTTCTCAGCCGAGGTGGATAGCTGGTCAACCTTCGGAACCAGGGGTGTAGAGTTCGCAGTTCACCCCGACAAGCCGGCCGCCAAGGTTCTCAGCATCCGCAAGCCGGAGCGCGATTGGCCTGCTGCCGCGGTGTGGAACTTCCCTTGTGGGCTGCAGGGCCGCCTTGGCATGAGGCTGATGCTCAACCGTGGGTTTGGCGGTGCTCTGGTGGGACTTACGGACCATTTCTCCACGCCTTTCGATGTCGAGGACAAGGTCCACAACCTGTTCAATCTGCAGCTAGCACCCAGCGGGGAGCTCTCTGCGGGGGCGGCGCTGGAGCTCGGCCGGTGGCATGAGCTATTATTGGACTGGTCCCACGCAAAGCGCCAATGTCGGGTCATTCTGGATGGATGCGAAGTCGGCGTGCTGCCTCTGCTTCGGGAGACAACGGGTGCATGCTACCTGAGGTTGCGCTCTACAGCGGAAGAGATTGACAATGCGGGCTTTGTCGTGGAATCAGTCGAAGTGGATGTAGCGCCGGACTGACACCGGATCCATGAAGCGCGAGCCGGTGCCGGTGACTGACGGCCCGGCCTTGGAGGAACTTCCATCCCCGGCACGGAAGATAATCTGGCTGCGCCATATTCCCGGATAGCGGTTGTCTCAGATCAATTTCGCACACGTTTTGCGTCTCGGACGACCTTCGTGCGCGAACACCAATACAATGGGGTGACTACAATGCAACTCTCACTCAACGGCGTAATACTGGGGAGCAGTCTCAGCTTCGAGGAATACCTCGCACTGGCCGCAAAGACGGGTTTTGCCGGGGTTGATACTCTCGCCGGGGCGATGGAGATCGCCGACACACAGGGCATTGACGCGGTTCATGCACTCATCGAGCAGTACGGGGTCAAGCCGGCCGCCTGGGGCATCCCCGTGGATTGGAAGGGCACCGAGGCGGAGTTTGAGGCCAGCCTGGCCGATTTCCCCCGCTACCTCGAGTTCGGCGTTGAGGTCGGCTGCCCACGTGCATGTACATGGCTGCCGCCGACGGTGGAAGTCGATGCTGCAGAATTCCGCAAGATGGCTGTCGAGCGCTGGCGCAAGATCGGCCAGGTCGCCGAGCCGTATGGTGTCCGTCTCGGCCTCGAGTGGGTCGGGACGCCGACCCTCCGCGAGTCCGGCAATCCCTTCATCTATCGCCTGGATCAGCTTCTGGAAATGGAGGAGGAGATCGGCGTGGACTGCCTCGGCCTGCTGGTGGACAGCTTCCACTGGTACACCGCCGGCCATACTGGTGATGAACTGGCTGCACTGCCGGTCGAGAAGGTCGTGCATGTCCACATCAATGATGCGCCGGACCGCCCGCGTGACGAGCAGATAGACGGCGAGCGCCTCCTGCCGGGCGAGGGCATCATTGACTTGCCGGCGTTCCTCGGGGCCCTCAAGAAGCTCGGCTACAAAGACTACATGGGCATGGAGACCTTCAGCGCCGAGCTGAAGGCATTGCCGGTGGCGGAAGCCGCGGCCCGCGCCAAGGCCGCCGGGGACAAAGTCCTGGCACAACTGTAGCAACGACCTCGGGCTGGAAGCTGAGAATTGACCCACGCCTGCGGCGCGGGTACCCCCATTCTCACCTGACCTGTGCTTGGCACAGGTCAGGCCGAGCTACGCGTCTTATGGATCACTCGGGCTAAGTGACGGGCAGCTGAACCTCCGACAGCAGTCTCTCCATGTTGCCGCCGAGTATCTTGGCTACGTCATCGTCGCGCAGGCCCCAGGTGCGTATCCATTCCAGGTCGTGGCGCAGAGCGCTGAGGTTGTCAGCGTTCCACGGGTAATCGTAGCCGTAGATTATGCGGTCCGGGCCGATAGTCTCAAGGAATAGCTGGCGGCGGCTTGGCGAAAGCGCGTACGTCGGCGCACGCCCGGAGAGCTGTGTCAATCCCACGAAGGCATTCGGGTTGTCATGCACTACTGCCAGCGCCTGGTCAAAAAACGCGATGCCACCCATGTGGTCGAGGATGATGCGCGCGTCCCGGTGACGGGTGCAGATATCATCGAGCAGTAGAGGCATATACCGGCGCTGATACCAACCGTGGTGGCCCGTGTGGATGTGCACCGGCAGACGCATCTGTGCACACGCCGCCCAGAACGCCTCGGTCGTCGGATCGTCCAGCGCGGTTTGGAATACAGGCGGATGTACCTTAGCGCCACGCAGACCCCTACCAATAAGCTCCTGCAGTACTTCAGCGGCATCCTCTCGCTTCGGATCAACCGCCGCAAAGCCGATCAACTCGGGGTAGTCGGGTAGCTCCGCCAGCAGCCACTCGTTGGGCTCGATCTCTGCCTCGGTTTGAGGGACAAACGGTGCAAAGGCGACTGCCTTCTCGACCCCCACCTCTTGCATAATGCGGCTAAGCTCGGGGAGCGTACCGGCCGCCGGATTGGTTTCCACTTCCATGCCGAATCCCTGGGCCTGAACATGACAGTGACTGATCAACATCGGATTCTTCCTCCTTGCGGTCAACTCAGCGCCAGAAACGTCTCGGCGCATCTGCATCTTCTACTCTCGCTCAATACGTATCAGACGGAAACTATTCGCGGGTACCACCACCAGCAGGTTCTTGCCCAGCGGCGGGCATTTGGCGCCGGTGGTGGCGTCATAGACTACCACCGGACCGCCGAACTTGGCCGCGATCGGCGCAGTCGGCGCTCGCAGCGCCAGCTTGTCGTCAGACAGATTGCTGACGGTGATAAGGGCCCTGTTATCCTCCGCCAGGTAACCGCCGACCACCAACTCCTGCGGCGTGAATTGGAACCAATCCGGCACAGCTTCAGGTGTGAACCATGTTACCGGCTGTTTGCCCAGACCGAAGTCCAGACGCGCCCTCAGCACTGGATTGAATATCGAAAAGTCCATATACTTTGGCACCGAAAACATGACGTTGCCAAAGGGCAGCAGGCGAGCCAGCAGCCAGGAGGTGTACTCTTCCCGCAGGTTCAGCGCTGAGGCCAAAAAACATGGCTGCGAACCCCACTGCCGTCCGGTACCAGTGATGTCGAGGAGTGTGCGGGTAATCTGCTCGGGTCGGCCCTTGGACTTGACGCGGAAGTGCTCGCCGTCGGAGTAGAAGTCGCAGAAGGTGAGGTTGAGGCTGTTGGAGGTGCGGGAGTTGTGCTCCCAGATGATGCCGGTCTCGGGCTTGCGGCCATGGACGACGGCGTACAGACGCTTGTGGAGATCGCGGACGGCGAAATACGGATGCGTCCGCGCGCCCCTGGTGTTGCAACCGTGGTCCTGGTTGGAGCAGTAATATGGCCCCGCATTATCAATGTAAACGCCGTCCAGATCGTAGTCCTCCATGATTCGGTCCACGGCCCAGACCAGCCAGTCGCTGAAGCTGCTGGCCGGGCACACGCTCGCCCAGTCGCCGACCTTGGTGGTGGCAAGGTCCACATCGTGTGACTTGTTGCCGAACAGGGACTTGCCGTCCGGACGGGTCATGAGCCAGTCCTTGTAATTGCGCTGGAAGACCCCCGATTCCATCCCAGTGCCTGAGAGAGTGATGTAATAGACGCAGCGGAGGCCGGCGTCGTGGTAGGTCTGGACGGCTTGCTTGAACGCATCGGGGTCCTTAGGCTCCGGATAGCTGAAGAACTTGGCAGAGTTGTTCCACATCAAGGCGACATTACTGCCCTCTTCGTTGAGAACAGCCCGGGCCTGCTCGGGCGTGATCTCGACACTGCCCTGGCCCAGGTGCCGGCCGTGCCAGGTTTCGGGAAGCGGCTTGCCGGGCGTGGCTTGCAGGCCGATGCGGTATTTGCGCTGCCCCTCAATGCGCGTAGGCTCGTTGATGATGTTGGCGGTCAGCAGAACGTCGCCCTCGCGCTGCACCAAATTGAACGCCTTCTCTGTCGGTCCGGTCCAGCCGCCCCACGTGTCGGTGACAAAGCTCAAGCCCCGGTAGTCATCGCCTATCCACCAGCACGCCTGCCAGGCATTGTCAATGCCGCCCTCGGGAAGTTCGCCAATCCTGCCATATTCGTACTTGCCCCACTGGGTCGAGAGGTGATAGTACTTCGCCACCTCGGCGGAAATCGGTATCTGGACACTAAGCTGCTCGATCTCACTCGGCTGCTCGGCGGCGACGGTCAGATCAATGTCAATCAGGCCGTCATATTCGATCGACCCGGGAACGCTGATGGTGACCGGCCCCACCTGCATCGTCGCATTGAACTCAACGCGGTCCTGCGCCTCAGACGTAATATCGAGACTCTGAGCCTCAAGCTCTGTAACCTTTCCGCCGGCTTTCACCACCAGCCGAATGGGTGCGGCCAGCAGGTTCTCCCCCTGGCTGACGATCTGCACCGGGAACGGCGCATTGAGCATGTACGTGCGGCCCCAGCACTTCACATCAGTCTGTGTCTGCGCCCTGTGCACAGTAAGCGGCTCGAACGGATAGGGGACTTCGCTGGTCACGCCGACCTGCTCTTGCTTCCACGACTCTGCGGGGTCCGACAAATCGGTGAACGGCCAGACCAATGAACACAAATGGCTCGCCAGCAGAACTGACATCACGGCAATCATTTGTGGCTTCATGAGCAACACCTCACAGTCGCTGTGTTTAGTCTGTGACCTCGTCTTGTTCGACAATGCCTGGTTCGGCCTTTAGCTCTTCGACCTTGGTAAAGGCCCATTTCACGTAGCGGGCGGATTTCTCGACTCTTCCCTCGAAAATCTCCACACCGCGCTCGGCCGAGGCACCTTCAGGCATTCCCCATGCCCCGGTCCTGGTGACTTTCTCGAAGCCAACATAATCGAGGAATTCCTGCCCCACAACTCCGGGGCTGTTGACCATGCCCTTGTCCTTGACGAGTTCCGGGTGCAGGTGCATCATCCGGGAGGTCTCGCTTAGCCCGGAGTGTACTTCCTGTGGCGGCTGGTCGCCGTCTTGTGGGTTGACGCCGCCCGACCACACGATGCTGATATCCGGGTAGTCATAGTTGAGCTGGCGCACGGTGGGCTTGAGTATCCAGTTGGCCCCGTGGCCGTTATGGACGACAATCTTGTTGATGCCATGCTCGCGCAGGCACATCACGATGTCTCTTAGCACCGCCGCCAAGGTTTCCGGCCGCAGGGAGATGGTGCCGGGGAAGCGGCCATGCTCCCAGGCGTTGCCGAAGGGCATTGCCGGCACGTAAAATGCATCGAGTTCTTCGGCCAGCGCGCGGCCGAAAAAATCGGCCTGGAACCAGTCGGTGCCCAGCGGCAGATGATGCCCGTGCTGCTCTATTGAGCCGATGGCGATGACGGCGATTTCCACTCCGGCATCGCGAATCTCTTTCCACGTATTCTCCACACTGTACACGACATTTGCCTCCCATCAATTCTCTTGCCCGGGCCGGCCTACTGGCTCAAACGCACTATCGCCAGCGAGGCCGCGGTGCCCTGGTACATGTCTCATGCTTCAGACGATCTGCCATAAGCACCGGAAGCGATTATAGCGCAATGATGGACGGCCCGCAAATGAGACTTCGGACCGCGCATAGCCGGTCTTGAACCAGTCCCCAGCGGATCATCGTCGGAGAAGCACCAGCGTGGCAAATGTGCTATAATCTGCGCGGTGATGAAAACCATGTTTCACGGTCCAGGCGGACACAGACATCATCGCGGTGGCGGCTCGGATGACGGGCCGCCGCCCCTAAAGATAACCGACAAGCGAATGCTGAAATGGTTCGCCGGCTATCTGCTTCCGCACTGGCGGAAGGTGCTGGTCGGGACGCTGGCAATGATCGCAAGCAGCGTCGCTTCGCTGGCCCCGCCGTACATTCTCGGCATGGGCATCATTAACCGGGTCATCATTGGCCAGGAGCCGGGGCTGATCAACCAGTACCTGCTCATCATGCTGGCAGCGTTCTTCGGTGAAAGCCTTTTCAGCGCGGTCCGCATGAACGTCATGCATGTTCTGGGGCAGCGCTTCGTCTATGAGCTGCGCACCAACCTGTATCGCCACACGCAGCAGCTTTCCCTGAGCTTTTTCGAGCGGCATAAGACCGGCGACGTGATGTCTAAGATATCTAACGACGTTGACGCGGTCGAAGACATGGTGGTGCATGGCACCGACACGGTGGTCAGCGATGGGCTGCGGATCGTGCTGATGATCGGCCTGCTGTTTTACATAAAGCCGGCACTGGCGCTCTGGGCGTTGCTGCCGGTGCCGATATTTGTGACGGCCATGATCATCTTCTCCCGTATCATCAGGCCAGTGTTCCGTAGGGTCAGAGATGAGCTGGGCGAGATAAACGCACGCCTGCAGGAGCGCCTCACCGGCATCCAGGTGATCAAAGCCTTTGCGCGCGAAGACTATGAGTTCGAGCTGTTCGACGAGGCCAGTAGCAACTATTACAAGGCTCGAGTCCGTACTATCTGGATGTGGTCCACCTTTTTCCCGGCGATCAGCTTTGTCATATCGTGTGGAGTTCTGCTAGTGGTCTGGCGCGGTTCGTTGATGGCCGGCCAGATAAAGGACGCGGCGATCGCGGGCGTAATTGTCACATTTATCGGCTACCTGCAGGGCTTTTACTGGCGCTTCGGCAGCCTGATACGTGTTTACAATATCTACAACCGCGCTCTATCGTCAGTGGCCAGAATCTTTGAGCTGCTGGATGAGAAGCCGGATGTGCAGGACGCAGAAGACGCCACCGACATTGGGCAAGTCGAGGGCCGCGTGGAGATTAACGGAATATCGTTCCGCTATACGACCGGTGAGATGGTGCTGGAGGACGTGTCGGTCATTGCCGAGCCGGGCGAGACCGTAGCCCTGGTCGGCCGCAGCGGCGCGGGCAAGACAAGTCTGATCAACCTGATACCCCGCTTCTATGACCCGGTGGCGGGGACGGTGCACATAGACGGCACAGACGTGCGCAGCGTCACGCAGGAGTCCTTGCGCAAGAATATCGGGATGGTCTTGCAGGAAACTTTCCTGTTCAACGGCACCGTGCGCGACAATGTCCGCTATGGCAAGCTCGATGCCACCGACGAGGAGATCGTGGTGGCTTGCAAAGCCGCCTACGCCGACGAGTTCATCGATGACCTGCCCGAGAAGTACGACACTGAGATCGGCGAGCGGGGTGTGAAGCTCTCCGGCGGACAGAAGCAGCGACTGGCCATAGCGCGGGCACTCTTGGCCGACCCCCGCATACTCATCCTTGATGAGGCCACCTCGCTGGTGGATACCGAGGCCGAGCAGATTATTCAGAAGGCGCTGCAGAACCTGATGGCGGGCCGCACCACCTTCGTCATCGCGCACCGGCTCTCAACGGTCCGCAATGCCGACAAGATCGTGGTCATAGATGAGGGCGAAATAGTTGAGCAGGCCGACCATAGCACGTTGATGGCCCAAAACGGCCTGTACGCGCGGATGTACGAGCAGCAGTTCCGGTATCAGGAGAGCGGCGTGCCACTGGACGGCGATGACCTCTTCGGGCGCTAGGCTCGAATTATTCGTGAGTAAGATGGGAGAGTCGCCAAGATTAGACGGACAGACCGTCTATGGGTACGTAGAGGGATTCTTGGTACGTGGCGCAAAACGACACACTGTGATTAGCCCAAATACCTCGGGCTGCCCTTCGACGTTGCTCAGGGCCGTGAGCCTGTCGAACGGGAAGCTGAGAATGCTTGCCCTTCGACAAGCTCAGGGCAGGCTGCATTCTCACCTGACCTGCGCCAAGCGCAGGTCAGGCCGAGCCACGCGTCTTGTGAATTGTCCGCGCTGACCTTTACCCCCCCCCCGGAAACACACGCTCTAAATGGGATAGTACCACAAAGGCCTGCCCTGAGACGGACAAGGCAGGCCTTTCGCTCGTCTATCACGGCGTTCTTGCGTCAGAGCTTGGCGACTATCGCGTCGGCCATTTCGCTGGTGCCGACGGCAGTGGGGTCATCGCGCGTGGCCTTCAGATCGTAGGTCACATCCTTGCCCTCTGCGATGACAGCGGCGACGGCTTTCTCCAGGCGGTCGCCTGCGTCGGTCTCGCCGATATGCCGCAGCATCATCACGGCGGAAAGTACCGTAGCCGTGGGGTTGACCTTGTTCTGGCCGGCGTACTTGGGGGCACTCCCATGAGTGGGCTCGAAGACCGCGCAATCGGTGCCGATATTGGCTCCCGGCGCAACCCCGAGGCCGCCGACAAGACCGGAGCACAAATCGCTGACGATGTCGCCATACAGATTGGGCAGTACCAGCACGTCGTAGAGTTCGGGCTTCTGCACAAGCTGCATGCACATATTGTCAACAATGCGGTCCTCGAACTCGATGCCACTGTCGGCGTACTCTTCGGCGACGCGGCGCGCACATTCCAAGAACAGCCCGTCACTGTACTTCATGATGTTGGCCTTGTGCACCGCCGTGACTTTCCTGCGGCCATTGGCGATAGCGTAATCAAAGGCGAAGCGGACTATGCGCTTGGAAGCCATCTCCGAAATGGGCTTGATCGAGACGCCTGAGTCGGGGCGGATAGTCAAACCTGACAGTTCCGAGAGGGCTTCGATGGCGCGGGTGCATTCGTCAGTGCCGCGCTCAAATTCGATGCCGGCATAGAGATCCTCGGTGTTCTCGCGAACCACTACCAGATCGGCTTCAGGATAGCGCGATCTTACGCCCTGGTAGTGCCTGGCCGGGCGCAGGCAGGCGTACAGATCCAGAGTCTTGCGCAGGGCCACATTGACGCTGCGAAAGCCGATGCCCACCGGCGTGGTCACCGGCCCCTTGATGGCAACTTTGTTGTTGCGGATTGAGTCGAGGACGTGGTCGGGGAGCGGAGTGCCGTACTGGTCCATCACGTCAACGCCGGCGTTGTGCAGTTCCCATTCAATGTCCACACCGGTCGCCTCAACGCAGCGGCACATCGCCTGTGTCACCTCGGGTCCGGTGCCATCTCCAGGTATCAGAGTAATCGTGCGCCTCAAGTGCGAACCTCCTGTGTCGCAAACTCGACGATAGTCACCCACCGCAGACTATGCGGAAGTGAGCGCCTTCTCGATGCGGGCTACGCCCTCCTCGATCTGTTCCATGCTGCAGGCAAAGCTGAGGCGAATATAGCCCTCAGCGCCGAACGCTGTGCCGTGGACCGTGCTGACCCAGGCCTCGTTGAGCAGGTAGTCGGCGAGGTCCTTGGACGATTGTATCTGGTGGCCGTCCAGCTCTGTGTCCAGATACGCCGAGACATCGGGGAAGGCGTAGAATGCCCCGCCGGGCATGACACATTCGATACCGTCTATGGCCTGCAGTGCGGGGATGATATAATCGCGGCGCTGCTGGAAGGCTTCGCGCATCTGGGCCACAGAATCCTGAGGGCCGGTGAGGGCCTCGACCGCCGCCCACTGTGCGATCGAGTTGGCGTTGGACGTTTGCTGGCTCTGCAAGTTGCCCATGCTCCTGCTAAACTCGGCGGGAGCCAACGACCAGCCGATACGCCAGCCGGTCATGGCATAGCTCTTGGCTACACCGTCAATAACGATGGTGCGCTCTTTCATTCCCGGCAGAGCGGCAGGACTCATGTAGCTCCGCTCGTCGTACAGAAT
>JALGTY010000552.1 GCA_029821145.1 Candidatus Zipacnadia bacterium | reverse complement strand
TAGATGAAGAGGATGGTAGCACCGTTTTGCGTCGATATCGGGGCTACATTCGCGTGTCCAGGAAGAAGGCGATACGTTCCGGCTGCGTAAATGCTGCCCTCGGATTCGTATTCGCCGTCAAGGACATAATGCTGGACCGGCGCCTGGTGAGCGTGAGGGGTAATCTCGCCACCAGGATGTATTCGAATCATCAAGGTCCTTGCGCTACTTCCTCCCTCATCACGCAGGACCTTGACCTCACCTTTACCCGGAAAGCCGGTCAGCTCTTGCCAAGCGACCTCTGCGGTGTGAATCGTTGTGGCTTCCATTGCTTGTTTCTCCTATACGTGTTGGAACTATCGTCGCATACCCAGGCGTTCTATGCGATCTCGTTAGGGCTCGCGATGCCCTTCGGTCGTCCATTTGCAGGATGGCCATACGAGCACAGCCAATGCGTTGCGCCCACATCCTTGTGTTTTTAGGGTCATGCCTCTCTCCAAAGCCTGTCTGCTACCGGCATAGCGTGATCCCATACAGGCAGAATGCCAGGTAGGCCGCCAGTAGAACGACCCCGAACAGGACGGGTAGCCAGATGACCACGGCCGACCCTTGCGGCTGGCTGCACTGCCGGCAGAAAGGACTGAGAGGCCTGACCTCCTTGCCGCAGGCTATGCATTCTTTCAGCTTTGCCTTTTGCATGTCGTTCTCCTGCCTTGGGCTCGTTCCCCAAAACATCGTTGTCAAATGGGCTTCGGCATTGCCTCGGCTTGCCGTACGGTTTCCTTGACCAAGGGGATCAGCCGGGGCGCAACGCTCAACATGCGAATGCCCGCACCCAGCAGAGCCGGAATTGTCTGTAGCCGGCCGGCAAGCTCGCCGCACATTCCCACCAGCGATGGCCCTGCGTCCTGGCAGACGATGCGGATCAATCGCATCACCGCTGGGGAGTCTTCCCTGAAGTATTCGTTGGCCAGCGGATTATCGCGCCCGGCAGCCATTACATATTGTGTCAGGTCATTGGTGCCGATGCTAATCACATCCGCCGAGCGCAGGATGTCCCTGACGCTCAATGCAGCGGCCGGCGTCTCGATCATCGCCACCAGTGGTGGGATTCGGGTAATTCCGAGGTCGCGGGCTGCGGATTCTATTATGTCACGGGTCCGATTCATGTCTTCCGGAATCGTCACCATGGGCACCATGAGCTGCACCGCCCGTTGCTCGGACAGGCGGAGAAGAGCCCGGACCTGAACATTGAGGAGTTCCGGATAGGCCAGCAGCAGGCGAATGCCTCGACGTCCCAGGAAAGGCGAGTCCTCAGGAGGCAGCTTGAGGTAGGGCAGGCTCTTATCACCGCCTATGTCGAGCAATCGAGTGATGCAAGGCTTCTCGGCAAGTGGTTCTAGCGTGTGCGACAGTTCTTCAACCAGCTCGTTCTCAGTTGGCAATGCGTTGCGATACATGAAGAGCGCCTCGGTCCGGTAAAGACCGACACCATCCGCGCCGTTTTCGGCGGCCAGGTCCGCATCCGCTCTGCTGGCAATGTTGGCGGCCACCTGCACCGCAACGCCGTCGGTGGTAATAGCCGGTTCGTGGGCCTTGGCCATCGCGGCGGCTCCCTCCGCTGCGTATCGCTTCTTGAGCTCCTGGAAACGGGCCTGTGCTTCCCCATCGGGGTCTACCAGCACGGTACCCTCGAGGCCGTCAACAAGCACGGACGCCCCAGGTGGGATGCGAGCCACCACATCCGGGATATTGCCAACGACCGGGATGCCAATCTGCCGGGCCATCAGGGCACAGTGGGCTCCCGGCGTTCCAAACTCGACAACGATGGCTGCCGCGCGGCCGCAAAAATGCACGGCATCAGAAGGGGCCAATCGCTGCGCAACCAACACACTGCTGTCCGGCATCTTCTCAAGCGGGTGGACCTTGATGCCGCGCAGGGCCCGAAGCAGTCGACGGGCGAGATCGGCCACGTCTTCGGCGCGGCCTGCCGTAGTGGCATTGCCACTGGTCCGAAACCCTTCTACCCAGCGGCAAAACACACGTCTAAC
>JALGTY010000551.1 GCA_029821145.1 Candidatus Zipacnadia bacterium | reverse complement strand
GCGCCTCGACAGCCTGGCTGAGATCCTCCAGCGGCTGCTCGATATGTCGCAGAAGGAGCTGGCCAACGAAGCGCTGACAGAAGCAGACTACAAGTTCATCGAATACTTCGGTGAACGGCTCGAGGGCGTTGTCAGCGGCGTCGAGGACCAGGGACTGGAGACCACGATAATCGCCGATGTGCACACCGATTCCAACACCCAGGCGGCGCTGGAGGAGGGCACTGGCTACCTGCGGGTGATGGTGGTGGCCTACAAGCTCCCGCAGGGCAATATCGTTCTGGGAGCCGGGCCGGTGCTGTCGTACTACGAGTTCAAGCATCCAATGTCCGACCGCCTCACTGACGAGGCCTGGAAGGTGCTGCTCCAATCCGACAAAGCCCCCTCCGCACCGGAGTGGACGCAGAGCTTCTACGTCGAGAAATAGCTTATTCTGCCGATAGGTGTCCAAATCGTCTGGCTGAAGAGCGGCAATAAATGCAGGGGCGAAAAACGCGCATAGTAGTGTTGGCAGTTGCCGTGTGCATTGTCGTCGGTGGCATTGCTGTGGGTGTGAGCCGGCGGAATGCCGCGGCGCAGGCGGCACGGAAGTTGAAGTATGAGGCCGCGTTGCAGGCGGCGCGGGCTGCTTCGCGCGATAAGGCCGTGAGTAAGACTGTCGCCCGGCCAGCGCCCGCAGAACTTTCTGAAAACGCGTTCGCCAGGTTCTACGAGCCTGTGCAGGTCAAAGTCAGCGCACGTGTGCGCCCGTATGATCTGCCGCTGGACTTGCGCCAGACAAAGAACTACAGACATGTAGCTTCCAAGCTCCCGGTAAGGCGGGTAAGTGCGCTGCTTGAGAAGCACGGTTTCGGCGTCACGGATTTCGGCACCTACAACGAATTCTCCGAGTTCTACTGCATGCTGAAGGAGGAGGACGTACCGGTATTCGTCAGTTCTGCTCAACCCTGAAGTCTTTTGAGGCCGTTGATGCCTCGCGCCACCTCGAGTCGCTAACGCGCGCATTGCAGCAGGCCAGTAAAGAGCAGTTCGATGTCTCTGAGGGCGATCTACGCGAGGCCGCGCGCCGCAACTGGGCCTACTTTACTGTTGCCCGCAAGCTTCTGGAGCCGGGCGCAGAGGCCCCGCAGCCAGTTCGCAGAGAGGTGAACGCGGAACTCAAGCTGATAAAGGCCCATGCCGGCTCTGCGCCAAGCCCGCTGTTCGACTACTACGATGACTATTCCCAGTACATCCCGCGTGGGCATTACGCCGGTGACGAGCGTCTGGAGGAGTACTTCCGGGCGATGATGTGGTACGGGCGCATCACCATGCTGCTTTGGGGGCCGGATGATGTATCGAGACCGATAGTATCTCAGGAAGTCGCCGATCGCCAGACCAGACAGGCCGCCCTTATCGCCTCTGCTCTGTTCTCCGAGCAGGGACCTCATGTTGTGCCGCAGGAGGTTTCGGCCTCCAGATCAGGACTGCCGCCTCCGCCATGGCAAGTAACTGACCCGCGTGAGATTTGGAACCGCATCTACACGGTGACTGCATTCTTCGTCGGGCTGGCTGATGATCTGACACCGGTTCACTATTCACAGGTGCTTGAGGAAGTCCTGGGCGCCAGCTACAAATGGCAAGCCCTGGCGGATCCGGGAAACCTCAAGAAGCTGCGCGAGCAATTGCGGGCCGCACAGAAGCCGCGCATCTACGGTGGCCTCGGCGCGGTACCGATTCCCCTGCCGCTGGAGCCTGAAGATGTTGAAGCAGCACTTCGTTGCACCCAGGGCATGCGCCTCTTCGGCCGCCGCTTTGTCGCCGATTCGTATTTCACCGGCAGACTGGTCGGCCCCACTCTGGGCAGCTTTACCGGCCACGGCCGACCTTTTAGCATCGCCGACAGCCACAGAATGTTTCCCCGCGGCCTGGATGTGCTGAGTGTCATGGGCTCTGTGCGCGCGGAGGAAGTACTACAGCAACTGGGCGACGCCGACTACGAGAACTACGACCAGTTTGTCCGGCAACTGCGCGGCGAACTCAGCGAAATGGGCGCGAATGTGTGGCACCAGAACCTCTACTGGGGCTGGCTCCACAGCCTCAAAGCGCTGCTGGATGACAAGGGCAACGGCTGGCCCACATTCATGCAGACCCAGGCCTGGCAGGATAAGGACCTCAACACTGCCCTGGCCTCGTGGACGGCACTGCGCCGCGACACCGTCCTATATGCCAAGCAGGCCTGCTGGGCGTGTGCAGCGCCTCGGCCGAAGCCTGAAGAGCCGGTGGTCGGCTACGTCGAACCCGCCCCCGAGCTGTACGCCCGGCTGCTCGGTTTCACCCGCATGATGACAAAAGTCCTCCACACACTGCGCCAGCGCGAGTATTCCGAATTCAACAAGTCGCGGTTCGAAGTAATGTTGGAGCATCTGCTGGCCATCTCGGAGAAAGAATTGGCCGGTAAGAAGCTCTCCGATGAAGAGTATCTATTCATCAAGCGCTTCGGCGACGAGATCATCCAGATCGTTACCCCAATGGATGATGAGGACAAGGACACCAGACTTGTCACTGACGTCTTCACCAACAGCGAAATAGGGCAGATTGTTGAGGAGGGCACCGGCTACCTGCGGGTGATGGTGGTGGCCTACAAGCTCCCGCAGGGCAATATCGTTCTGGGAGCCGGGCCGGTGCTGTCGTACTACGAGTTCAAGCATCCGATGTCCGACCGCCTCACTGACGAGGCCTGGAAGGTGCTGCTCCAATCCGACAAAGCCCCCTCCGCACCGGAGTGGACGCAGAGCTTCTACGTCGGGAAATAAGCGGGCTGGCCGAGACCGCGCGACTTAGGCCGCATCATTCACCGACGCGTAGCTCGGCCTGACCTGCGCTTGGCGCAGGTCAGGTGAGAATGGGGGTACCCGCGCCGCAGGCGTGGGTCAATTCTCAGCTTCCACAAAAACGCGTGGCTCGGCCTGAGCTTTGTGCTGTT
>JALGTY010000088.1 GCA_029821145.1 Candidatus Zipacnadia bacterium | reverse complement strand
GCAATTGCCTTGCGCAGGGCGACGCCTTCAGGGCCGGAATTCGCGCCCGCAACGGTGGTTTGCCCGCGAGACAGATTCTCTCGCAGCCGGGCGAGCGGGTTAAGCCCGAAGCCAACGTGCTGATGCCCGTCAATGATACCGGGCATGACGGTCTTACCGGAGGCGTCAATGTTTTCGGCATCGGCAGGCACTTCAACCTCATCGGCGGGGCCGATGGCCTGCACCTTGCCCTCCTCAATGACAATGACAGCGTTCTCGATGGGATCGGCGCCGGTGCCATCAATGACGGTGCCGCCGAAGATGACCTTTGTACTCATTGCCGTGCTCCTTTGCATTTGCCGTCGGGACTCAGAGACCTCATAACTGCAGTTTCGCGCTGAGACAAGAAAGAACCTCCCGCTGTCGAGGCGGGAGGTGTGCTCGGCAAAAGTGAAAGCGACGCAGCGGCGCGGCACCGGCTACTGGATGGTGAAGACCAAGCGTCCTACCAGTTGCCGGCCCTGTTTGATCGCAACATCGTAGGTGCCGGGTTGGAGGTACTCGGCGCGCGCCGGGAAAATGTAGGTGATCGCCTTCTGGTCGCCGGTCGCTATCAGCAGGTGCCGGCGGGTCACCTTGCCATCGCGCGACCATTCCAGCTTTATCTCGGTATTGGCAAGTGCGCCGGCAATCCGCAAGAACAGCCCTACCTTTTCAGTGTTCGCCGGGAATGCGTTGCTGACGCCTATCGGGATGCTGTTCTCATCAACGCCCTGACAGATGATAGCGTCCTTCACCACGCTGGCAGGCGAGAGAGGCACTGCCGTCACCACCGGCGTAGTAGGCGTAGTCGGTGTTGTGGGTGTGGTTGGGACGGTGGGTGTGGTGGGTTGCGCGGGCACGGTGCCGGAGCCTCCCAGCAGGCCGATGATCTGAGCGGCCTCTTGGACCGGCCCGGCCACCAGGTGCACTATATTGCCGTGTAGCAGGCCTTGCACCGGCGGGTTGGCCGACACTTGCACCGGTGCGGTGCTGCAACGACCTGGCCGATCATAGCGGCCAGCAGGGAAGCGGCATCGGCGGCGGTGGGCAGCGTCATCGCTACGACCGTTAGCGAGTTGGCTCCCGCCTGTACGGTCTGGAAGGAGGTGGACTGGATCGGGAACTGCTGCACATTCACATTGGGAGCTATGGCACTGAGCACGTCCGCAGCGTTTACGCTTTGCGGCGCGCCGACCTGCCAGGCGGCCGGCACCTGCGATTGGTCGAGCAGCCCGGCTGCCGGCGTTGTCGGCGTCGTCGGGGTGGTAGGAGTAGTGGGAGTCGTCGGTGTGGTCGGTGTGGTGGGGACGGTGGGTGTAGTGGGTTGCCCGGGCACGGTGCCGGAGCCTCCCAGCAGGCCGATGATCTGAGCGGCCTCCTGGACCGGCCCGGCCACCAGGTGCACTATATTGCCGCGCAGCAGGCCTTGCACCGGCGGGTTGGCCGACACTTGCACAGGTGTGGTGCTGCCGGCTGCAACCGTCTGCCCGGCCGTGGCCGCCAGCAGCGACGCGGCATCGGCGGCGGTGGGCAGCGTCATCGCTACGACCGTTAGCGAGTTGGCTCCCGCCTGTACGATCTGGAAGGAGGTGGACTGGATCGGGAACTGCTGCACATTCACATTAGGAGCTATGGCCCTGAGCACGTCCGCAGCGTTTACGCTTTGCGGCGCGCCGACCTGCCAGCCGGCCGGCAGTCGCGACTGGTCGAGAGACCCGGCTGGCGGCGGCGTCGGAGTTGTGGGCGTAGTGGGAGTTGTCTGCGGAATCGGTATGGTTGCGCCGGTGATCTGCCAGGCTTTCATGAATGTCTCGAAGTTTATCTGACCTTTGGCGTACTGGTCCACGATGTTGAGCGAGACCTGGATCCTGGCATCGGTGGCTTTAGAAGCGAATGCGATGACGATCTGGCTAACCCAGGGCGCGGCCTGCGATGATTTCAGTAGCATCGGCGTGATCGTTTGCCACCAATCCGCCTCAGCCTGGCCTTGCGGGGGTGCACACCCGATGAGTACGTTGGTCTCGGTGACGCCCACACCCAGGTTCGTCAATTGTGGCATTTGCTGCAGAGCGTTTTGCAATTGATGTCCGGCCTCAGTTCTCATCAGCAGCGTCGGTGGCCCGGGCCCGGTCCAGGTAGTTCCACCACCGGTTGTCCCGCCGCCAGTCGTTCCACCACCGGTCGTTCCACCGCCAGTGGTCCCGCCACCGGTCGTTCCTCCGCCGGTTGTCCCGCCGCCGGTAGTGCCACCACCGATTGTTGGGCCGGCCGTCATGGGGGGCGCAGTCTGCCACCGGTGCGGGCCATAGACATCCCACTTGTAGTCCTTGAAGAAGCACATACCGCCATAGAAGAGGCTGCCGTCGGGCGGCATGGCCACCTTTTTGTAGCCATGCTGAAGCCGGGCCACGATACGGTACTCGGTGGGAACCGCCAGGTGCGCAGGGATCTCCACCACTTTGTCAAAGTTAAAGGGCTTGCCCTCATCCTCCATGTCGCCTATACGATAGCACTCGGGGTGGTGCATGAGGCAGTCGAATATCTCCAGCCAGTGCATTTTCTTGCCGACAAACATTTGTTCATCGGTTAGCTGCTTGCCGTTCTTCCAGAAGCCCAAGGATTTGGGCAAGCGACCATCCCTTATCTTGGATTGAAAGTAGTCGCAGAGAACACGGTAGGCCCCGCCCTGGTATATCCATTCGAGCTGTACGTCGGCATCGTCAAAGTTGTACTGGCCCTCCTGACCCGGCTGTTCGAGGCCAGTGCCTGTTATGGTGCCTTTGATGTGTACTCTCCGGTCGGAGAGGAAATTTATGTCGAGGTTGGTGAGTTTGATCTGCTGCGCCTGGGCCGGCACAAGCGACAACACGACGGCAAGGCAGACAAGACTCGGGAGCAGACACCGGGTCATTCGCAGACAAGCTCGCCTCATTCGAGATTGATCGTTCAGCGACATCATTGACCTCCGCTAGTGGGACATGGCGCATACGTCAGTTCTCGCCCTGAAAACACTTCGCAACTACACTCTATAGTAACATATGGTTGCGATTCGCACAACGCCCGACATCGCCTCCGAGAACCAGTGAGATTCAATTGTCGCGGTAATACGTGAGCCCGAGCAGGAATTGGGTGCGGCTGTGGCGAAAACTTGCGTGAGATAGGTTTGCACGGCGGGTAATGCCATCAAAGGAGGTATGGGCGCGCAGGTGCAGTTGCGCCCTATGACCAGTGAAGACAGCATCATACGTACTAGCGGGCCTGCTGGGCCTGGGCGGATTGATATTCCTCGTCGGGGCAGTACAGGGCAATACGCTGACGCGGATCATAACCGGCGTGGTGCTGATCGGGGCTGCGATATTGCTGAGTTTCCTGGGGCGCATCAAGACGCCCCAGCCGACCGTGGTGCAGCAGATAGAGCTGCCCGGGGACCTTCACGCCGAGCAGTTGAAGTGCGACGCGTGTGGGGCCACTCTCGACCCCGAGAGCGTCTCAGTCAAGGCCGGCGGGATATTCGTAGAATGTCCGTACTGCGGCACCTCCTACCAGATCGAGGAAGAGCCGAAATGGTGAGATTCGCCGCCGGGCTGCTGAACCGGCTGGGTAGCAGTATCCGAGAAGACATCGGCCGCTTGAGCGACCACGTGCAGGCGATTCGTCGCGCCGATGACATCGGGCCCGGCCTGTACAGCTATCGCATACAAGATGCGGGCTACCAGCTCAGGCTCCACCTGCGGATTCACCCGGACCGCACCGGCCTGCTCTTCGTCAACGCCACCGAAGCGATCCAGCTCTCCCCCACACAGGCCGAGATGGCGAAGATGACTCTCGACACGATACCCCGGCAACAGGCGCTGGCGCGGCTGCGGGTCTATTACCCCAAGGTCGCCGCTGCAGAACTGGCGCAGCAGTTCGGGCGCATCTGTACAATGCTCGAGAAGCTCAAGTCTCCGACCGAAGGCTGCCGACTGTGCGAGCTTGACCTGCCGCAGCCGGCTCCGTTCTCGGTCCGGGCACAGGCTCCGTACAAGGCCGACCTGGCGCTGCACTATGCCTGCAACAATAACTGCTCGCACTGCTACAACGAGCCGGGGCGCAAAGCCATGCCCTCGCTGCCAGTGGCGCAGTGGCGAGAGGTGCTGAAGAGGCTTTGGGATATCGGCGTGCCGTACATCATCTTCACCGGCGGGGAGCCGACGCTACACCCCGGCATCGTCGAGCTGGTGGCGCATGCCGATGAACTGGGCCAGATTACCGGCATCAACACTAATGGCCGGCGTCTGGCGGATGCCGGTTTTGCCGAGGCGCTGCAGGCCGTGGGCCTCGATCACGTTCAGATTACCCTCAACTCCCACCGCAGCGAGCTGCATAATCGCATCGTCGGCGCGGAAGCCTTCGATGAAACAGTGGCCGGCATCAAGGCTGCTCTGGACGCAGGGCTGCACGTGCTCACCAATACCACGCTGATCGAGGACAATGCCGACGAGGCACTGGAGATTGTGGACTTCCTGGACGCTCTCGGCCTACGAACCTTTGCCATGAACGGGATGATCTACTCCGGGTGCGGTGCGCGGCATCCGGCAGCCCTGGACGAAGAACAGTTGCAGCCGGTGCTGCTCAAGGTACGAGAGCGCGCCGCCGAGCATGGGATGCGCTTTCTGTGGTACACGCCTACGCGCTACTGCCGGATGTCGCCGGTGGAGATGGGGCTGGGAATACGCTGCTGTAATGCGGCGGAGTATTCCATCTGCATCGAGCCGAACGGAGAGGTGCTGCCGTGCCAGTCCTACTACGCGCCTGCAGGCAATATCCTGAGCGACCCGTGGGAGGCCGTCTGGGAAAGTGAGCTATTCCGCAGCTTTCGGTATCGCCGCGAAGACCCACAGCAAGCCGGCCTGCCGGAGGAATGTTGGGAATGTGAACTGCTGGATATATGTGGCGGCGGCTGCGCGCTGGAGCGGCAGGAGAAGCAGACCGCAGAGACGGCGGCGGGGTGAGAGTGTGCTGACGAGCGTCGTGCCGTTGGAGGGGCCGTGTCGAGCATCGGACGACACAGTCGTCCGATGGGAGGCCGGCCCACGCAGAACGCTATCCTGCGAGGTCTCCATACCCAAACGGCCAACGACAAAGGCTGCCCGACCCACAGGCCTTGTGATCTGTTGCGCAATGATGAATTATTCGCGTTAGGAGGACGGCAATGACACAACAGCAAGAGGCGCCGCGAACATCGGCAGCGCCAGCGCCGGGGGTGTATCACTACGAACAACTCGTCGGCGAATGGCCGACACGCTTTCACCTGCGGGTGGATCCCGACGGTGGCGGGCTGCTTTTGGCCAACGCCGCCGAGGGCGCGACGCTCTCGCCGGTTGGCGTGCAGATGGCCCAGGGCGTCCTCGAAGGCCGTAGCGATGAGGCGATCATTACCGACATAAAGCGCGCTTTCCGGCCCGCGACGCAGGAGCAGGTCGTCACTGATTTGATTAAGGTGCGCGGGATGATCGTTGACCTGGCCGAGCCAGGCGACAACTATCCGGTGACCAACCTCGGCGGGGCGGGGATTTCCGCCTGGGAGCGCCAGCTTGCCGCACCCCTGCGGGCCGATGTGGTTCAGGGCGAGCCGGATACGATGCGCAGCATAATGCACGCGCTGTGGAATGCCGGCGTTCCCCATATCACAGTTTCGGTTGAGCCTGAGGCCGAGGCCGCGCAACTGCCCCGCATTGTCGAGGCGGCCGGGGACATCGGCATGATTACCGGTCTGCGCTCTGTAGCAAGCTGGCTGAGCGACGGCATTATTCACGAGGCGGCGATGGCGGGCCTGGACCATCTGGATCTGCTTTATGTGGCCGGTTCGCCGCAGGAGCATGATGCTATCGCCGGTGAGGGTGATTACGAGAAGGTTCTGGCCGGATTTGAGCAGTGCCGCGCCCTGGAGCTATGCCCGGTTGCAGAGGTGCCGCTGATCGCAAGCAACGCCGATGAGGTGGACGAGATTGCCGCTAAGCTGGTTGAGAGGGGCGTGACCAACCTGGTCTTCTTCGCGCTGGTCTGTCCCGATGATGACGAGCAGGCGCAAGCGGCCGGTGCGCTGCCGGCCCGGGCGCTGCCCCAGGTCGGGGTGTTGGTGGAAGAGACGGCGGAGGACAGCGAATGTCGCTACCTGTGGGCCCCGCCGGTGCGCTTTGACAATGCGAAATCGCTGGCCGAGCAGGTCCGAGCCGGGCCGCGCACGGCCGGTGATATCGCCATGCGTGTCGAGGCCGATGGCAGCGTGTTTCCGGCTCGTGGCGCGGCAAATTGTGCCGGCAACCTGACTACCGACACCTGGGAGCAGATCTGGAGCAATGAATGTTTCGCCCGATACCGCGAACGACTGCAAGCGCCCACCCGCTGCAGCGATTGTCCGGGTCTGGAGATATGTGCAGCCGACTGCCCCAAAGACCCACGGGGCTGGAGTGACGACACCCAAGGCGGTGAAACGCAGTGAAACTCAGATTATTGCTGACAGTCTTGCTAGTCTGTGTGCTGTGCGGCTCTGCGCTGGCCCAGGATTATTCGTTCGAGGTGCCGGAGATGGAGCTGCACGTCACGGTCAACCCCGATGCCTCGGTGACGATGAAGTACAAGATCACATTCCTGTGCAACACTGATGCCAAACCCATTGACATTGTGGACATCGGTGTGCCACACGAGGACTATGACATCGGGAATATGACCGCGCACCTGGACGGCGAAGAACTGGCCACAATTCGCCGCTCCGAGTACGTGCATCCTGGTGTCGAGGTGCCGCTCGACGCGCCCATCGGCTCTGGCGAAACCGGTGTATTTGAGTTCGAGTGCACGATGCCGAACCTGGTTCACCAGGACACCACGAACAAGGAAAATGCGTCTTTGCGCATAACGCCGACCTGGTTTGACGGCGATTATATGACCGGCACCACCAACCTGGCCGTCATTGTCTATCTGCCGGATTCCATCGAACTGGACGAGATTCTCTATCAGTTGAATCAGCCCTTCGACAATAAGCTGGACCTCGACGACAAGAAAGCCGTGGCCTGGGTTTTCGACGACACCACCGTGGACCATGAGCACATGGTCGGGCTGTCGTTCCCCAAGCGCGAGATGGAACGTGTGGTGAGCCAGACGTTGCTGGGCCTGGTGTGGAAATGGTGGCGGGAAAGCTCGGGCGTGCGGGCCGGTGTAGGCGTGCTGTTCCTGGTCCTGTTCGGCATCTTCTACTACCGCTTCAGCGGCGGGACCGGCACGTGTCTGTTCATACCGATGGTCATCGCTCTGGCGATCGTATGGGCTGCTAGCCCGGCGTTGGAGGCGATTTTCCTTCCGATACTGGTCCCGATCTGGTATGCGGCGGAGAAGTTGGCGGGCCTCAAACGCCGCGACTATCTACCGGCCATCGAGTCAGTCCCCGGTGGCGGTATCAAGCGCGGCCTGGCCGTTCCGGAGGCTGCTGTTATCCTCGAACAGCCGCTGAGCCGGGTGGTAACGATGGTCTTTTTCGGGATGCTGAAGAAGAATCTGGTGCGGCTGGTGAGTCATGACCCGCTGGAGGTGGAACTGGTCGAAGCCTACGATACGAGCCGCAAACTGCGGCGTAAGATCGCCAAAGAGCGCGGCACCATCGTCCGCGGCTACGAGCAGCGCTTCTTAGATGCGCTGGCCAAGAGGCCCGGTGTGCCGGTGGCAAAACTCGACCTGCGCGATGCGATGAAGCACATCGTCAACAACACGGCCAAGCGCCTCAAAGGCTTTGACCTGGAGCAGACCCGCGAGTACTACCTGTCCATTGTCAATAAAGCCTGGCAGGAAGCCAAGGAGATCGGCGAAGTCGAGCAGCGCACCGAGTATGTTGACGATAACTTGCTGTGGCTGATGCTGGCCGATGACTATACAGATGGCTTCGATACCTGGCATCGCAGCGGCTATCACTACCGGCCCGCGTGGGGCGGCGGCACTGGCGGGACCGGTGCGCCAGCGCCCCAGGCTCCGGCTGTTGGTGGCAGAACCACTTTCGGCGATGTGGCCGCCTCGTTTGCGGGCTGGTCGGAGAACGTCAGTGGCAATCTGGCCGGCAGTCTGGACCCGGTCAGCCTGGGTCTGGCGCGAGGTGGTGGGATTGACCTGTCCGGCGTGGACACAGTGAGCATGGACGTGCTCAACTCGCTGGCGGAGAGTTCGGGCAGCGGCGGGGGCGGCGGTGGAGGCGGAGGCGGCTGCGCCTGTGCCTGTGCCGGGTGTGCCTGCGCCTGCGCGTGTGCCGGCGGCGGGCGGTGAGGCAACTGTCAGAGCCGGCCGGCGTTCCGCGTCCGGATCTGCCTGCACGGGCACAGGCCGAGACCTTGGCCGGATGGCTGGCCGGTCCGCGCTCGCGGGCCCTACGGCGTGCGGCCATCGGCCTGCGCGACCGGGTCCTGGAAGTGGGTGCAGGGCACTGTGTAGTAACCCCCGAATTGCAGCGCCGCGCACGTGGTGAGGTGACCTGCCTCGACCTGGACCCTGAGGTACTTGCCGCGACCCCCGAGGGCGTTGACGCGGTGTGTGCCGACTGCGCAAGTCTGCCATTTGCCCCGCGTAGCTTCGATTTAGTCTTCTTCCAGAATGTGCTGATGTGGGTGCCGCAGCTTGAGCAGGCAGTCAGCGAGGCCGCACGCGTGCTGGTGGCCGGCGGGGCTCTGGTCGCCATCGAGCCGGACTATGGCGGCATGATGGAGCATCCGGATTTCGGCCTGCGTGAGTTGTGGACAGATGGCCTGTCACTCGCCGGAGCCGACCCCTTCGTAGGCCGCAAGCTGCCGGGTGCCTGCGAGGCAGCCGGGTTGAACGTGTGGGTGGAACTTGCGCACTTGCCCCAGACCGCCGATCCCGAAGCCGTGAGGCTACTCGAAGACCTCCCCCTGACGCCACAGCAGCGCGAGCGGGCTCAGAGTGTCGCCGCCAGGCTACCAGGCGCGTCGAACCGCTGGGCCGTCTTCATCCACGTGCCGTACTTCCTCATCGTGGCCACAAAACGCTGAACGATTCTCCTGATGCCATAACATGGCGATGGAACAATTGGCACTGCGTGCGCGTTCAAGACGGTAAGAGGTATCACGCGTCGTCGCGGTCAAAGGTCAGGCCAGGGAGGAAGCCAAATGCGCGCGATCCGGATTGTGGCAATAGGCTTTATCTTCATGGGCGCTTCTCTGGCGTGGCTGATTCTGGGGGCGAGTGTCTCGCAGCGCACGGATGCGAGCCTGAGGGAATTACACGACCAGGTCGCCGGCCTGTGGGGCAGCGAGCTTAACCAGTACGCGCCGACGCTGAAGGTCCAGGAGACCGAGACGTATTATGAGACCGATGATAAGGGAAAGCGGACGAAGAAAACCAGGCTGGCTCACACCCAAATGGTTCCGGACTCCAGCGAAGTGAAGGTGTCGCTGAAATCCGACATCCGCCGTAAAGGGTTGCTATGGTACCGTACCTATGCCGTCGAGTTTGACGCCGACTATACCGTCGCGCACCAATGTACCCGCGAGCCGCATCTGATCGCCAGCTTCCGGTTCCCCTCCTCGCAGGCAATGTATGATGACTTTCAGTTCACCCTCAACGGCAAGGAAACTTCGGGCGTGCCTTCTGACTACAACACCATGAATAACTCCATACCACTGCCACCGGGCGAGACCGCCACAGTGCATGTGCACTACAAGTCGCGCGGCCTGGACGACTGGACATACAGCTTCGGCGATGGTATCACTGAGGTCAAGAACTGCCACCTGGTAGTGGACACCGACTACGAACGCATCAACTTCCCGCCCGGCTCGATGTCACCCACACAGAAGAAGGAAACTGCCGCCGGCTGGGAGCTTACCTGGGAGTTCAAAAGGCTCATATCGGGCTTCAATATCGGTGTCGAGATGCCCGAGCAGCCCAACGCGGGCACGATGGCCACCCGCATCAGCTATTTTGCGCCGATCGGGCTGCTCTTCTACATCACCGTGCTGGTAATCATCGGCGCGATACGCGGGCAGAACCTGCACCCGATGCACTACTTCTTCATAGCCGGCGGCTTCTTCGCCTTCCACCTGCTGATGGCTTACCTTGCCGACCACATTGAGATCAGACTGACCTTCGCCATCTGCGCGGTGGTGTCGGTGCTACTGGTGGTAAGCTACCTGATTCGCGTCATCGGCGCCGGCTTTGCGTTGAAGGTCGCTGCGCCGGCCCAGCTCATCTTCCTGGTGCTGTTTTCCTACACGTTCTTCTTCAAGGGCTATACCGGACTGGCCATCACGGTGGCGTCGATCATCACCCTGGCTGTGCTGATGCACATCACCGCAAAGGTTGACTGGGAGAAGCTGACAGGCCCGCCGGAAACGGTATTGAAAGCGCCGCAGACCCCGCAGCAGCAGCCCGGCCCTCCGCCGCCAACCCAGCCGACGCAGTGACGGCGACAGCCGCCATCATAGGCGTCCGCGTAAACAATAACACCCGGAGCGAGGTCCGGGTGTTTTCGCTTGTCGCGTAATTGCCGGCTAATCGGGCAGGCAGATCTCGTAGCGGTAGGCATGAGGCGGGACTTGCACATCGAGAGACCGGGGCGTGTCTCTGACATCCCCCGCCGCCCAGGTGCCCGTCGGCCCCGGCCCCGGTGTCATATGCAGGATCATGTTGCCGGTGTGGCGGTCCTCGTACCAGGCGAAGTTGGAGAAGCGGATGCTCTCCTGCTGGCCCTCCTGCCGTTGCTCTATGATCGTTACGCTGTCACGGATCACGCGCAGAGTGTCCATGTCAATTTCGGCGATCTGGAGCTTTGTGCGCGGGTCGCAGCCGTAGCAGGGCACGTCATTGATATTGGTTATCACGTACAGCCGGCCGTTTTTCGAGGAGACAAAAACGCGGCTGAATGAAGCCGGTGCATAGACCGCCCCGCGGTCGTCATAGCGGAGCATCTGGCCATCCGTCCAGGTGTGCCCGTCGTCCTCGGAGACCGCGTAGAACTTCGCGCCCGGCGTTTCGACATCGCTGTCCGGGAAGGTCCGCGTGCGGATGATCATGAACATGCGGCCATCCGGAAGCTGGCAGGCACCCGGCTCGCACGCGCCGTCAACCGAGTGCCGCCGGTCCACACGTACATAGTTGCTGATGTCCCAGTCCATGCCACTGCCGTCCTCGCGCCACGTGCCGAGCAGTGTCGCATTCTGCCGCTCCCATGCCCCGTGCTCCTCGTCATGCAAGATGAGGTAGGCGAACTTGCCCAGGTAGCGCTTCTCTCCCGCATCCGGCACCCGCCACATCGTAAGCGGCATGACGATGGTGCCGTCAGAGCGGGTGAAAGTCGAATCCAACATCGCCACGCCGGCGTTTTCTCCGTAGGTCACCTCCGGAGCCCAGTGCATTTCGTCGAACTCCTCTCCGGTGATGATGAGCTGTTCGAACTCGGTCCATGTCTCCCCCTGATCCCGGGAGTACTGAAGGAAGACCTTGCGGGTCGTCGCGGCCGGGAACCAGTGTACTACGGCGTCCGGCGTGTTATGCACCACACCCTCCAGGCAACCTCGTACCAGCCAGCCGGTCGCCGGGTCCATGTATATGCCCATCATCCCCCTGCTGGTCGCTGTCCCATCGGGCAGTTCGCCCGCCGAATCCCATTCTCCCCAGCGCTCCCAGGTCTCCCCATTGTCCTCAGAGCGGCGGAAGAATGTGTCATCCGGTAAGCTCACGAGTTCAGCCATCACGTCGGAGTCCGGCGCCAGGTAACTGACGGCCCCGACACTCGCGCTCTGATCAATGCGATCCCACGGAATATACACGCTTCGGCTGACGGTAATCATGCGGAATCTCCTCCCACAAACAGATGTATTATGTTCAGTTGTGTTTGCTTACGCCCCGCAAGCTGCCAGGGCTTGACATTCAGTCGAATGTACATATCTCGTTAATCAGGTCCATGTAGTAGCGGAAGTTCTCGAACGGCACATCGGGCGGGACGGCATGATCCACCATCGGTGAGTAACCGCCCTCGGCGACCAACGGTTCTACCGTAGAGCAGACCTCATTCTCAATGTCTTGTTTGCTGCATCCGTCCCTCAGCGCGCGCTTGTCAATGCCACCGAGAAGCAGAAGCTGTTTTCCGTGCTGCTTGCGGTAGGCGAGTGCGTCACAGTTTGCGGCGGCCTCCAGCGGGAAGACCAGATTGACGTTCGCTTCCAGCCACAGGGCGTTGAGCTCGTCCACGTTGCCGTCTGAATCCACCGAGATGATGTCAATTCCGGCCTCGTTGACGACCTTTGTTACGCGCTTCAGCGGCTCCATCATGAACTCGCGAAACAGTTTAGGGCTGATCAGCGAGCCGGTCTTCATCGCCATGTCTTCCCAGACGTGGGCGTAGTCTATCTCGGGGATCTCACTCAGCGCCCGGTCAATGATGGTAAGGACGAAATCGGTGACATACTCAGTCATCTCGTGAACCAGGTCCGGACAGTCGTAATACCACAGCGCCAGGTGCTCCATGCCGACCCAGTTACGGATCCAGCCAT
>JALGTY010000550.1 GCA_029821145.1 Candidatus Zipacnadia bacterium | reverse complement strand
GTAGACTCGTGAGTTCTCTCGCGCGTGGACGCCGGTAGTGGCCTTCCCACTGAATAGGACTTCTTTGACGTAGACGTTGCTGCCACCGTAGACGCCAAGCCGGGTCCCGGTCTCGGTCTCATCGCCGAAATCGAGCAGCTCGACTTTGACATCCTGGCACGCATCGACACGCAACTCCGCAATGCGCATACCTCCCAACACAAGACGGCAGGCGATATTCTTCGCAGTGAGGGTACCGAGGGGCCTAGTACCGATCTACATGAGCGAGAGTGCCGCCACCCGCGAGATGGGCCTGAGCCGGATGACCGTTGAGGCTGCTTAGCCTCCACGAACTGGGCTTGAAGCCCAGCCAAGCTCGCCAAGTCAAGAGGCGCGACAATCGTTTCACGGAGATACTATGACCTACTCGTCTGCGTCGAGCCAGAACTCGTAGACCGCCTTCTCGTGGGTGCCTTCGGATTCTGCGTACGAGTTGAGGACAGCCTCCAGGCCGGTGTAGAGCCTGGCAGCCGTCTCGATGTAAAGCTGGTCCACGGCGGCCTGGCGATCAACCCCCGGTCGGGGGGCAGCGTAGCGATCCCCCAAGGCGCTTGTCCTGCCCTCGGCCACTAGTCGGCGGCGCTCGTGAATGGCTGCTATTGCAGCCAAGGCGAATAAAGCATGTGATGCCTCATAGCTATCCTCCATGTCCGCCGCCAGCAAGCGCTCGTGAAACTCATGCAGCTTGCCAGCTCGTGTCGCCAGCTTGAACGGAAGATCAGTGTCGGATGGCTCGCCGATAGGAGCGTCCACCGCGCTTGTCAGCCGTGTGTGATAGGGTGCGCCGCCAAGCATAATGACAACGCGTGCTGTGTCGGGTGTCTCGTGGTAAGGCAGATAGACGGAGGTCTGGCTAAAGTATTGCCAGGGCTCGCCGTTCACCATGACGGCCGTAATTGGGCCACTGCCGATGGTCGCCAAATACAGTTTCTTCCTGCCAAAGCGGATTGAATCGAGTTGTTCGAGCTCAGTGATCCCCGGCGGAATGTGCGGGATGAGCGTCACGCCGCCGGCTCGATACAGGTACTCGAATAGGCCACGAATGAAGGCGGCTGGTGGACCAAAGGCATCGTACGTGACATTGTACGGCCGGCCCATGTGATAGACATTAGTCCCAAAATCGCGAAGCGGATTGCCCATACGAAACTCGCGGGAAAACGGGAGTATCTGCTTCATCGACTTGCGTGCGTCCTCGTATTTGCCGAGGCGGTAGTAGGCCATTATCATTCGCGCCTCGCAAGTAGACCAGTGCCCACCATTGACCCAGCGGCCGTATTGCCACTTCCCCATAGCTCCCTCAGCCTCAACGTACATATCGTCGTACGAAGGGTAGTTAGGGAGAATGAAAACGTGCGGGCGCAGTCCGGGAAGTGAAGTAATCTTGGCGTAGATCTGCTCGGCTTGTGCATCATCCACCACCCGGAAGCAGATCGCGTCGTGGTTAGGTGAAGCTTCGAAGTAGCCATGCTGCTCAGCCCCGTACACACCGTGCTTGACTCCATCGGGATCGAGAGACTTGATGAAATAGCCTTCGTCAGTGGTCACCAGTGGGAGGGCTTGCTTCGCCAGCTCACGCCGCCGCTCATATAGCTTGGCCTTCGCTCGCCGGCCTACTAGCTTCTCGAGTTCGATCAAGCGGTCCAGCGCGGCGATGTAGGTAATAGATAGTCCCGTCAGATAAGCCATGTCGTACGTGCCGTCCGGCCGCTTCCAGCCGGCGTAACTAGGCGCCAACAGATTGCCGGCCGTACCTACGAGGAAGAGATTGTTTTCTGGGTCACGTCGGCTCTCGATGAAGTTGGCGCAGCGCTCAAGCTTCCACAGGTATCGGGAGAGGGCCTTGGTATCCCGGCTGATGAGCAGCAACTCCGCCTGCATCACCATGCCCGCCGCCGTGAACTCCACACCCCAATCATGAATGCCAGGATAGCCGTCCATCTGTTTGTACAGAATCTTGCCTGGACGCGCAATGTCACACAGAAGACCATCGGGCGCGATCAGGC
>JALGTY010000549.1 GCA_029821145.1 Candidatus Zipacnadia bacterium | reverse complement strand
AAATCGTTTACCTCCCGGCCCTCGTCGTCGAAGACATGCACCTCGTGCTCAGAATCGTCGCCCCAGCCGAACAGGCCGCTGCGATTGGTCACGATGCGCTCCTGGCCAATGATATAGCCCTCGTGTAGCTCCATTGGCGTAATCGGAAACATGTAGCTGGCGATAGTCGGGTGTTGCGGGACGACGCGCTGGCTGTACCAGTTATAGACGCAGCCGTAGTTGAGGGCTTTGAGCATCCAGCGGTAGGCATCCGTCCCGCTGCGTTCCGTGAGATGATCTCCGAGGGCGACGGGACTGTACAACAGTGTGCGCAGGCAGTTGCTGATGCTGCCGGTCTCGGTGAATGCCTGGTACTTGAGTTGCGCATGGGTTCGTGTCTGCGGCATCCCATTGGTCACCAAGGGCCCGTGGAGCATGATGCGGTTGATGAGTTTCACCTGGAAGGGCAGCGAAATCAAACTGACGGAGCTCTTGAGCCGCTTTATCTTCAGCGATGAGGAATCAATGTCGGCGCTGCAGCCATCCCACGGCTCCCCATAATGGTACTTGTACTTGCTGTAGGCGATTTCGTCCCAATAGACGGCATCGGCGCCGATCTTGTCTATGATGACATCAACATTCTTCGCAATGGCCGGGCCGAAGTCGTTGTCCAGGGTCGGATTGAAGATTCTCATGTACTTCTTGCTGTAGATGCCTTGATCGCCCGTGCTGCGCAGTCTGCGATCCTGGTAGTAGTCCTGTTCGGCCCCGTCGCGTACGTCGAGGAAACAGTGGAAATAGACGGAGAACTTGACGTCAGGGCAGAGCCGCTTGAGGCGTTCGCGCAGTTCGATGTAGTCAGTATGGTCTATCTCCTGAAACGCCGTGCCGTGTGCGGAACGGCCCTTGTAGCGATAGCCTATCGAGGCACAGGCGATGTGGAGGCCCTTGTTGCGGATGAATTGTGTGAGGACTTCGTCGCTCCAACCGTTAACCAACTTCCCAGGGCTGAGAAATGCAAACTGCCACTTGAGGGTGAAGTTGGCGTCCCTGGCGCGGCGGGCGGCATTGACAAAATCCCAGAAGTCCGGCTGCTCCGTCGGCACGATCATCCACTCGGCGGTGTACTCGTTGCCCGGACGCAACACGAAGCTGTTGTCCGACAGGCCCAGCACCCCGTCCAGACACGAGTTCTTAACATGCACCTGGAACTCATCGTTCAGAGGCAACATCCCAAGTCCGGCCTGCCTGGTAGTCGCGAAGCCGGAGGGGTTGCCTGAGTCGCTCGTCGTCAAATCCCCCGATGACGGGCTGATGCCTGCGAGCCACGCCTTTTGGAAATGCTCGGCCAAGTCACAGGTGTGGCGCTGCATCACCGGCACATTGTCACGCGACAGGTTCTTGAAAGTGTCATACACGATGATATGCTCAGGCTTCTTCTCGATGCGCCGGGAATGAGTGTAGTACTTGCACGAGGCGGTATTCCACTTGCCATCCGGTGATGAAAAGCGGCTCTCGATGACGAAGCGCTCGCCTGCTACCTCGACCTGCAGAGTCGTCTGGTCAACCTGTTTGACCGTATAGTCTGTTCCAAACTGCCGGCGGGGAACGATGATTGTCAGCGGCCCGGTCGGCGCCGGCTTCCTGGGCGGCGGAGGCGGGGGCGGTGTCTTGATACGCAGCGCCATGTCGCCGATCGCGACGTCCCGGCCGCTGGCTGCGCCGGTGAGGCTCTGGATATGCAGCTTGTTGCCAGCGGCGGCCAGCAAATCGTTCACATCAAACTCCCACTCGTGCGCCTTGATCCCGCCCATCAGACCGTAGCCGTCGCTTTTGTCAGCGGCCACGAAGTCCGGGCCATACCAGATATTCATCTCGCCTGTCGGGGCGATGCAGGTGGCTTCGAGACCGATCTTGCGCATCGAACTGACGGGTCTATTGCTGAGGCGGGCTGCCTCGATGGGCTTGCCGTTGAGAGTGAGCTTCAAGGCCCTGGTCCAGCCGGCAGGCTTGGAATTGACGATCCTCGCGCGGAAAAACAGATACGCGTTCTTGCCTTCCGGCACC
>JALGTY010000548.1 GCA_029821145.1 Candidatus Zipacnadia bacterium | reverse complement strand
TGCGGCTGCGCGCCCTTCGGCCAGCCCCTCCACACGGCATGCGACAAAGGGCGTGGGCGCACGCCGTGCGCCCCTACAACGGCGTACGCCAAGGACGAAGGGCAACGGCAAGAGCCACGTGCTGCTTGGGATAATGGTAATGACCATTGCCGGAGGTGCTTTTGCTGCGGAGATTCCGCCAATGCCGCCGCTGAAGACCTTCTATACCGAAGTACCTGTCGCGCACGGCGGAGCGCCCAACTGCCTCATCGCCGTGCCGCCGGGGGATGAGTACGCGCAGGTCGGCGCAAAGATCGCGGCCGGTATCAAGAAAGTGTCCGGGGCCGACATCCCCGTTCAGGACGCCTCGACCATGTCCCCTGAGACGCTGCAAAGCTCAAACATGATTCTGGTGGGCTATTTCGCCAATAACCCGCTGGTGGAGCGGCTCTACGATGAGCACTACGTGGCACTGGATGCGCAGTGGCCGGGAGCAGGAGGCTACGTCGTCCGCACGGTGCACGACCCCGCCGGCAAGGGTACCTGCTTCGTCTATCTGGGCGGTGCGGACACCGAATCGGTTACGAAGGCCGCCGATGATTTCATCGCCTCACTGCCCGAAAAAGGTGACATCTCCTATCCGCACACGGTGAAGGTCGTAATGCCGGACGGGTCTTTGCCATACAAACCCGATCCGGACACCATCGCCAACCGGGTTGAGGCGGCCAAAGGGAAGAACTTCGGCGCACTCGGCGGGATAGTCACGGAGGCGGCTACCAGCTACTACCTGACGGGCAACCCGGAGGGTCTGGAGGTTTTTGGGCAGACTATCCCGATGCTGGGCGAGTTTGTGAGAAAGCTGGGAAAGATTGACGCGGCTGGTGGGGCAATTCACCTGCTCAACATGTGGGATAACGTCGAGGAGGCGCCGCAATTCACGGCACAGGACCGCGCACAGATAACGGGGATTCTGTGGGAGTTTGCGCACAAGTGGATTGATGCCAACGAGACGGGAGAAGAAGACCGCCCCACACCAGTAGGCAATTACCACACGGGGCGGTTGTCGTGGGACATCGCCCGCTACTTCCACAAGTACTACGATGTGGACGTGGCAAACCTGTGGACTACGATGAGCGTGTTCTTCCAGAGCAAGGCGAAGTTCTGGCGCTCGTCAGAGGACTGCCCGGGCTATGGCGGCGCGACGATGATCGACACGCTGTACTACGTGATGCCGGCCGGGTATGAGCAGTTCTGGGAAAGTGGCACGGGCCGGAGGATGGGCGACTACGGGCTGGCGATCATCAACAACCTCGGCGGTCATGCGGGCTTCGGCGATACTTCGAAGATGGGCTCGGCTGGCTACTGGGGCAACATACTCCGCATCTGCGCATGGAAGTACAGGGACGGGCGCTATGTCTATGGCCACGACCGCACCCCGGGCTTGGTCAGACAGGCGATGTGCCACAACACCTACCTGGAGGATGAGATCGAGCCGGTGCTGCCGGCGGATATGCTGGGCGTCCATGTAGTCCCACTGCCCGACTGGGTGTATGAGTATCGTGACAAGGTTCTGGGAACGGCTCCGAAGCAGATGAATGCAGTACTCGATACCGACCCCACGCCGCCGCGGGAGGAGTGCTTTGACAAGATAACGTTCCGCAGCAGCTATGAGCCGCAGGACCAGTATCTGATACTCGGGGGGATCTCGCACGGGTATCACGCGCACCCGGACGGCAACTCGATCATCGAATTCACCGACAACCGGCGGTATTGCCTGTTCGACAGCGGCTATTTTGTACCGGACACGGTGGAGCACAATACTCTGGTGGTCTATCGTGAGGGACTGTTTGAGCCGGTACCTCGATTGACCGGGCTGGCGGCACTCGGCGACTTCTCGAAGCTCGGCATGACGCAGACATATCTGAACGGTTATAACGGTGTGAACTGGCGACGCAACATCATCTGGAAGAAGGAGAAGTACTTCCTGGTGATAGATGAGGTCGAGGCGGAAGAGGGCGGCAACTACGGGATGAACGCCATATTCCGCACGCTGTCTGAAGGGACGCCGCAGCTCAGCGCCGACCGCGTCAGTGCGATGTACAAGGGCGCGCCGTTCAATATCATCAGCGCCAGTCACACGCGCTTCAAGACTACTTCCACGACGCCGCCGACCGGTGTCAGATATGC
>JALGTY010000087.1 GCA_029821145.1 Candidatus Zipacnadia bacterium | reverse complement strand
GCTGTGGTCATGCGATGTCATCGTTACGCTGTGATTCTCATCAACCGTGCCGCCCACCGGGAACCACTGGCAGAGCACGCTGTAGTCGTCCGGCTCCAGCACCTGCAACTGGTCGAATATCACCCAGTACTTATCTTTGATCCAGACGATGTTGCGGGCCCAGTCCATACCGTTGTACTCGTGCATCACGCTGCGAACAAAGCCGCTCCTGGGAAGCTCCGAGGCCAACTGCAGATCACACAGCGCCACGCGCCTGTCAGCCATCTGGCCGTCCTTGAGCACCAGGCAGGTCGAGTAGTACTTCATGTTGCGGCCGCCGCCCCACTTGCCCACGTTAGTCAGCCAATCGCGCCCCTGAGTAATCCACGCTATCGTATTGCCGTCGCCACCGTTGGCGATACCGTCATTGATCCCGTCAAGTCGCAGGTACTGGTCATCGCGCTCATGCAAAGCTGGTGGAAGCTGCGCTCGCGGGGCACGTTGACGAACTTCTTGCCCCGCTTGAGCTGCTCGTAGTTGGTCTCATGCAGCGGCATGTAGTGAAGGCCGATCATCTCCTGGGGGACGCGCTCCTCCATGTTCGGGAAGTAACTCCACAGCGTCGTACTGATGCTCGTAGCCGTCATCTGCGGATAGTACGTCTTCTTCCCCTGCCGCCAGTTATGGTACCAGGCATACGTGGGGTCCTTGTAATACCAGGCGATAATGCCGGGGGTGATCTGACGGCCGAAGAATGCTCCGGCCCGGCCACCTGTAATGATGAAACAGTACTCCATGTATCTGCGGGCGGCCCCGGAGTCGAAATACTGGTAGTTATCCATTGCCATCGCCAGGTGGGCAGCGGTGCGCGGATACGACGCAGTATAACCGCCGTTATTGTCAATGAAGCCGTTCGAGTTAGCCATCGTCTGCTGCCCGACATTCACCGAGGCGATGCCCTTATCTATCCGCTCGAAGTCGGCATCCGGGTAGTACTTCTTGAAGTAGTCCCCACCGTAGATCACCGTCATCGAGACATTGTGAAGCCCCGTGTCAGCCAGCACGCCAGGCTTGAGTTGCCTGATCCGCCCGTGCACACTCATCCGCGACACGTAGTCGTACAGGAGATTGGTCATCTCCAGCTTCAGATCCTCGGGCAGCAGCGGGCTCTCCTCGATCTGGTCGTAGCTGAGTATCATTACCGGGATGATGTACTTGGGCGTGGTAATCTGCCGGCCCGGAGTCCACTTGTAGTACTCGTCCATCCACCGGCGCATCATCAGCGCATAGCATTTGAGGTACTCGTCGCGGCCGGTGAGAAAATATTCTTCGGCGGCACGTACCATCTTGTACTCAGCACCGTACGGAAGCGCTTTCAGATCAATGAAGCTCTTGTGATAGTTCGGCTCGATGGTCTTGGCGAATTCTTCCAGATTCTCAGTGCCCTTGAATTGCACTTTGACCGTGCGCGGTATCGTCAGCGTCTGGCCCTTCGCGATCATGCCCTTGAAATACTCGACCGCCAGCCTCACACCATCCAGTTCAGTGCCGCCGAGCATGATTACGTTCTTGCCGGTACCCCACGGATCGCAGCAGGAGCGCACCACAAATCCCGGCGGCTGCTCATCGTCCCCCGGTCCGGGGAACCAGTCGTCACAGGCCACATAGTGCCAGACGTACAGGTCGAAGGCCAGCTTATTGTTGTTCATCCGGCCCAGACAGATGAGGTTGGTGTCGCGGTCGGCCTTGGTGTATTCGTCAGCGGTCTTGGTCGGCACTGTGGCACCCGTCGCTGCCTTGATGGCTGCGACGATGTCCCGGGCGAGTTCGGCATAGCCCTCCTCTTGCGGATACACGATAGTGCAGTTCGCTTTGCCGCCGTCAACCAGGGTGGTGTCGGGGTAATATGTCTTCAACTGTGTGAGCGTCTGCGGCGGCACGTTCTGCGCCAAGGCGGGCAAGACAGCAAGACAAACAATCGAGACCAGTAACAGCCTGTTATACTTCATCTCGACGACCTCCTACAGCGGCATTAGTCGGTATGTTGCACATTTCCCTGCCAGCGCCGGCAAACCTGCCTCGTAGTTCTAACCTCTGACGCGTAGGTCGGCCAGAGCTTTGCGTTGTTGGCAAAGCTCTGGTGACAACTGCGCAAGCAGAGCTTGCGCAGTTGTCAGCTTCCAGCCCGACTCGCTATCGGGAAGCTCCACGCTAAACACATACATCGCGGTATCATAGTCCATGGGTTACGTCATTTCCACGGCGATGGCACCTTCAGCAGCGCCTGCGCGAGCCCCAGGATCGTGTACATGCCGTTATAGGCATTCGCCAGCCAGATTTCCTCGAACGGCGTCTTGGCCGGATAGTTGCCCTTGAAGCCGGCCATCGCCTCATAGGTAAAGGCATAGATGCCCAGGTTCGCCGGGAAGAAGTGGCTGTTGTACCAGCTCGTGGCGCCCTGCCAGCCCTTCTCCAGTTCGGGCCCGCCGGACTTCTGCGTCATCTTGCAGGCGAGATCGAATAGCTTCGACTGCTGCTCGTAGTCGCCGGCGTGATGCGCCTCCGGACACGTCCCCAGCCAGGGTGGCGAGCTGTGCGAATGCAGGTCCATGTAGCAGTCTATCTTGTTTGCTCCCAGGTACTTGAGCATCTGCATCGTCTCGACCGCCATGGACTTTTTGCGCGAGCGAGGACGATTGATAAGGCGGCCGGCGTCGTTGAAGCGCTGCCCCAGATACCCCACACGGTCCAGCTTTCCGGTCATGTCCGAATCCTTGCTCCACGGAGCGAAAATGCGCTTCCGATTCGGCAGTTGGCCGTTCTTCCAGAAGCCGATGTGCAGATGGTGGACGCCATCGCTGTGGTCTTTGAGGTCTATGGGCATCCCGACATAGCTCTTCACGGGGCTGCGGGCTGAGGCGTCGGGGTTGTAAAGGGGCATCAGATAGAAGCCGACCCTCTTCGCTACTCGCTGAAACGCCGGCCACTTCTTCCCGCGCAAGTCGGCTCCCGATTCAAACAGCTTGATGATGTTGGTTACCGAGGCAATGCCCTCTGTCTCAGTGCCGTGGGTGCCGCCGGTCACGCAAAGCGTGCGCTCGGGCTTTTCGGGGCCATAGTAAACAACGCTCAGGTCCCGGCCGCCGGCGCTTTTCCCAACGCTTGAGAATTGAGCCTTCGTAAGGCCTCTGAGGAAGCCGCGAACCTCCTCGTACCCGACCAGCCACCAGTCAGGCACATCAACGTACTTGCGGATGTCGTCGTCATGTTTCCACGGCCACTTCGGATAGCTGTTCCAGAGTCTCATCGGTGATAGTTGCCTCCCATAGTAGTAAGTTGACTGGTTTGGCAAGTATGTGCGCTACTGCAATACAAATGCAGCGACGGCGCCGGTGTTAGTGGCGGCCACCAGTGCCTTCGCGCCACCCACCTCAAGCTGCGCAGGGCCCAGGCAGATGAGGTCGGTGTTGCGATCGGCCTTGGTGTATTCGTCAGCGGCATCGGTCGGTGTGCTGCATATTTCGCTGCCAGCGACAGGCAACCTGCCGCAAAAAAAGAATGGGCGACATCGAACGCCGCCCATTCACACGCCTCAATAGAAAAGGGGATAGACCCTTTTTCGCGTCTGCCTGCTGCTACCAGGTCCAGTATGTGTTGTAGTACACGCTGGGCACCATTATCCCGAAGTTCATCCACTTGGCGTGCCCGTCAACGAAGCAGAAGTTGTCCCCTTCGTTGTGCGCCTGGGGCAGGCAGTAGTAGTAGGTGTAAGCCCTCTGCATGTCGTCGCCGGCCGCGCAGTAGCGCGGCCCGAACATGATGATCTCCGAAGGCCTGGGCACCTCGCTAAGCTTGACTCCCAGGTACACACGACTGGTTGAGGTCGGAATGTACCAGAGGCCCAGATTATAGGCATTGTAGCCGTAGGAGTTGCGGCTTCTGCCACCGCGGAATTTATACGACTCACATTTCAGGACATCCATGTTTTTCATGTAGGGATACAGCGACCAGTACCACCGCCACCAACTATAGCCCCAGCCGTCGTTGATGCCCATCTGATAACAGGCAAACAGCATGTGCTCATCAAAATCCTGCATGTACATGTGGGCGGCCAGGCCTATCTGCTTGATATTGCTCAGACATGCCGCCGCATTTGCCTTATCGCGCGCCCGGGCGAATACCGGAAACAGTATCGCTGCCAGGATCGCAATGATCGCTATAACCACCAGCAGTTCTATCAAAGTGAAGCCACGTTTCATGACAAGTCCTCCTCCTCGATTCACACAGTTGGTTGGCAAATAAGTGACTGAACTGCACTGACCTCCGACGCTTGCCGCACGACATTCCTGGGCTGGAAACCCGAGTGAGTACCCTACGCGACGGCCGCTCAGCCCTTGTAAGTCGGGTTCCAGAACTTGCAGGCCGTGTCATTGGGCTTCATGTACCTGGTGGAACCTGTCGGGTGAGCGGACACCGTACCGCCGTCCCAGGTGTCATCCGGAACATTGCTGCCCTTCAGCCACTTGGCATGACCGTCGCAGAAGCCCAGGTTCAGGCCCTCGTTGTGACGGTCAACCGCCAGATTGGTGCGGCCATTCTCCTCATCAGTGGCCACGCCGTAGTTCCTGTAATCGTATAGCAGACAATCAATGATGTAGTGTTCAGTGTCGCCCTTCTCCCCAATACACATGGTTTCGGACGGGAAGTGCACATCCTTGAGTTGGATGGGGCCGTAGCGGTGGTAGTAGGCGTACTCATAACTGCCGTAGCGGCCGCCGCTCATGCATATCCATTCATTCATGCCGTAGCTGATGTCGTTGAAGTCGGTGCCCCCGTCGTAGCGTGTGGTCTCAGAAGGGCAACTGAGGATCTGATAGTTCTTCATATAAGGCTCTACGGCACAGAACCAGGGCAGGTTCGCGGTTGTCGCCGTGCCATTTGGCGTCGTCCAGCCCCCGTTGGCACGGACACGAGCTAATGGGTAGCTCTGGTCATAGTCCGTAATGTACTGTTGGATGGCCAGCATGATCTGCTTGGTGTTGGAGAGACAGTTCGACTGGCGGGCCTTCTCTCGTGCCCGGGCAAAGACCGGGAATAGGATCGCCGCCAGGATGGCGATAATTGCTATCACCACCAACAATTCAATCAATGTGAAACCCCTTCTCATAACTCTACCTCCTCAGACTACTATAGGATCGCTGTACACTGCACTTCCGACAGTCACCACTCACGCCACCTGTTTTTCCACAGATCGGGAAAAACCTTGGTGGCGCGATAAGTTGTCGCCCAAAATAACATTTCCTACACCTTTATGCAAGTTCTTTTTTCGAATTTCGAGATAAGAAGACTTTCTAACTGCTCACGTTGGGGCGTTAGGAGAGCGGACAGGCAAGGCAGCAGGTGGCGACTCGCCCCCAAAAGTTCATCCTGGAGGACAGGCATCCACCTGACCTGAGCTTGTCGAAGGTTGCCTGTCCATGCTGTTGCTGTTCCCAGAGGCCTCGACAGGCTAGGAAGCCTGTCGTCCAGGATGGCGCTGTGCTGTAGGGGCAGAATTCACGCCTGCTCATCGGCCGCCCAATCTCCCTCGGTACGACAGGCGTCTCGCCTGTCGGCCTTTCCTAACCCCCTGGCCCCCTTCGGGTAGCCACCCAAAGCGCGCGTGTCAGAAGGCAGAAGTAAAGGCGGATAGGTCAGTAGTTACATCACGGTTGACTGTACCGCCGTTATAAGCTATGATGATTCTCACACATTCCGTTGCCTGCCTGCGACAGCACGGGCTTGCAGTGTCACACCCGTGCGCGGAGTCGTAGCTGCGGCAATGGCGTCTGATGTTACTAAATGACCTGCGAGGAGTGTCTGTCATGTCATATCGCCGGGCCCTGATAACTGCGACCGTCGTCACTGTGCTCTTGGCTGTCTGTCTGCCATTGCTGGCCCAAGAAGGCGCCGACATCTGCATCGCCAACGGAATCGTCGCTCGCATCCGCGACCAGGGGCCATACGAAAGCGTGGATGCGCGCGTAGCGGCAATTGATAAGGCCATCGTGCAGGTCCTATCCAACTACGACAGCGAACACCCACAGGTTTCACTCAAGCAGAAAGACGGCATCTGGACTGTCTATTGCTGGGATCTACCCGTAATCGGCGTCTATCCGGCCGAAGCCGAGGCCAATAATCTGCCCGCCAAACAACTGGGAGCGCTGTGGGTGGCGAACTTTCGCAAGCGCCTGCCGCTCGCCACACCGGTGAGCAAGATGGAGGACCCATTCGGCACCAAGACGGAGCCAACCACTACTACCGTCACCACAACAATAACCACCGGAGAAGATACCACCACCCCCGTGACTCCTGAGACCGTAGTAGTCCAGCCCGTTACCACGACCACCACACAGCCGACCGTGGCGCCGGCCACCGGCGAAATCCCGGAAAGCGCCGCCCTGCTGCTGATCATAGACGCCCTGCGTATCGGCCGCGGTCTTGATGAAGACGAGTGGATTGACCAACGCACCCAGATTGCCCGCAACCTGCTGGAGAACCTCCGCCGCTTCGTCGCCGGCAAGCCGATGCTGACCACCGAGCCGACTACCGCCGCTCCCACCACACCCACTGTTACACCCGCTCCTGCTACCACTGCCGTTACACCCCCCACCACCGTTATCTCCGAGGAGCCCGCAGCAGGCACCCCGGCGACTACACCGGCTGTCGCAGTGCCCGCTGTATCCGCCGAACACGCCGGTGACCCGTCCTATGCCAAAGTGCCGCAGAAGCAGCGCATCGGCCGCAAATTCGACGCCGTGAAGGACCCCTTCTACGAACTGAAGGCCCAGGACCCGGACCGCGCCAAGCCTATCGGCGACTTGCTGAAGGCCTCGCGTGGGCATTTCACCGCCGGCGAGTTCGACCTGTGCGAAGTGTGTGTGGACCAGGCCCTGCAGGCTCTGGGCATAGACCCGACCACCATCAAATAGCGCCTCACGCCTCATGAGGGCACTACAAGCCGGAGGCTCAGCCTCCGGCTCTTTTGTGAGACCAACCATCATGCTCAAAGCCCTGCTGTTCGATCTGGACGAAACCCTCTACCACCCTGATAGCGGCATGCTGCAGGCCGGCGACCGCACCATCACTCAATACCTCTGCGATGAGTTCGGCTGCGACTGGGGCGAGGCCGAACAGCTCCGCGTCGGCTTCACCCACCGCTACGGCACCACCGCCGCCGGAGTCGAGGCTCAGTTCGGCACCTCCCAGGCCGATTTCTATGCCGCCACCGTCGAGCAGGTGGACCCAACGCATTACCTCCGGCCCGCACCCGAACTGAACGCGATGCTTGCCGCCATACCGGCACAACTGCACGTGTTCACCAACGCCACTCGCCCCTATGCCGACGGTGTGCTTCGTGCCCTGGGTATTACAGCGCATTTCGCCCACGTATTTGATATCGAGTTTGCCGGCTGGCGGCCCAAACCTGCCCTGCAGATCTACCAGCGTGCAATCGCCGTTCTCGATCTGCCGCCAGAGCAAATCGGCATCATCGAGGATAATCCGGCCAACCTCGTGCCCGCCTGCGACCTGGGCATGATCACTTTCCTGCTGCGCCAGGATCACGAGGCCGCCCACTATTCCCTCTCCGACATCCTCGACCTGCACGACATACTGTGCAAAGAAAAGCTTTGTCCCCAACGCTGCGAGTAGGACTCTGTCGGCTCCGGGACGAAATCTTGAGAGCCGGGCTGGAAAGCCCGACCTACAGGCCCAGAGGTCTAGACGTTGCCTTTCGGACTGTGTATGTCAATAGGTAGCTGCCACCGTCGGCGCTTCCAATCATCTGCCCGTAGGTCGGGCTTTCTAGCCCGACGCCGTTGCCTTTCGGAGGGGCCAAATAGGGTGGATTTCGCGCAGCGAAATCCGGGTTCCCTATCCGGCCCAGCCGTTAGCAAAATTTGCATAAGTACAGTGAAAAGCCCGACCCGTCGCCGGGCCGCAACCGATTCGTCAATTGAAGGAGACCCTCTAATGGCCAAGAAAATTGACACTCCACCCAATGTCTGGTCCGCTACCCCGACGCCTTTCACCGATAAGATGACCGTTGACAAGGTGGCAGTAAGGCGCATGGTCGAGCACCACGTCAAGCTGGGCGTGACCGGACTGTTTCTGCTCGGCACCTGTGGCGAGGGCGCATGGATGACCGACAGTCAGCGCCGCGAATTGGTCGAGACGGTCGTCAAGCATAATCAGGGCCGGCTCCGGCTTGCGGTCCAGGTGACTGACAATTCCGCCGCCCGCATTCTGGACAATATGGCATGGGCCGGCAAAGCCGGCGCCGACATCGCCGTTATCGCGCCGCCGTATTTCCTGATGAATGACAAGCCGGAGCAAATCCGCAATGTGTACGTGGAAGCCATCCGCAAAAGCCCGCTGCCGGTGGGCATTTACGACCGTGGCGACCACGGGCCGACCATGGTGCCCGACTCCGTCCTCAAGTCGCTTTACGATGAAAAGAAAGTGGCTCTGATTAAGGACAGTTCCAGCAACCCTCGCCGCCGTAAGATCGCTCTGGCTGCGAAGCGCAAGCGCCGCAAGGTGCTTCTGCTGGATGGCAATGAATTCATCTGCGTCGAGTACCTGACCGCCGGCTATGATGGCCTGCTGCTGGGCGGCGGCATCTTCAACGGTTACCTGGCCGGCCAGATCATGAACGCGGTGGCCGCTGGCGACATTGACCTGGCCGACAAGCTGCAGGCGCGGATGAACAAGATCATGTGGGATGTCTATGGCGACAAGAAGATAACGTGCTGGCTGTCGGGCCAGAAGAAGCTATTGGTCGAGATGGGCATCTTCCGCACCTGGAAGAACTACCTCGACTACCCGCTGACCAAAGGCTGCGAAAAAGCCATCGCGCGCGTGCTGGAGCGGGAGGGCGATATTCTGTTCCCGTACACCCTGTCATGAAAACCACTCAAGAGCTCTCATATATCTGGCGAGTGTGGATAACGCCGGGTTAGGAGCATCGCCATGGCCCGAAAGATCACCCGTCGTAAGCTCAGAGAGATCGATCGGACAAGGACAGGTGGGGAGGATGATGTCCCTATCGGCGCGACGACATCCGGCCGTTTTACGGTCACCGATCCGACCGGTAACACATTGGGACCATTCCCGCGCGGCGGCTTGCTCCAAGCGACTGGTGAACTCCGAATCGGGTTGCACTGGGCCTGTTCTGACGGAGAGCAGACGCTCCCGCTGCGGGACATGCTGCTTCGTCCTGAGCGGTCAAGCCTCGTCCCGCCGCCCACGCCGTCCTTCACTCAGGAAGACCAGTTCAATCCTACGTACTGCCCAGGGTGTCGCCAGCAGGTACCCAATGCTGTCGCCGCACAGCACGGGGGATACTGTGCATCCTGTGCGCAATGGATCGCGGCGGCCGCTCACGCCCGTGAAGAAGTGCAAGAAGCGGAGAGACGAGTCAGAGAAGCTGAGGAAGCGGCCCAACGTGCTCGCCAGGAAGAGGTCAACAGCATGGATACCGGCATGGGCCGGTGTCCACAATGCGGGAGTCCTAATACGAGCCGTATCCGTAAGACCGAAACTGACGGCGCAGCCCAAACGGCGTTCTGCTGCTGTATGGCAGGCTGTATTGCCTGGCCGCTGGCTCTCCTCGCACCGTTTCTGTTCCGGGGTCGTGCCACTTGGGGCAAGTGCAACAGTTGCGGCCACGAATGGCCCTTGTGAGAGCACTTTGGGAGTTTGGGGCTGGCCGTCTCCGTCCGTCTAGCTAATGCCGACATCCTCTTCCCCTGGAGGGCGAAATAGAATGCCTAAAGAAGTCATGCGGCGCACTGCCGCCGACAATGTGTATCTGCATAAGGATTTTCATGGCGCTATGAGCACGGGGATCCAGTACGTGCACGACAGGTACGGCGAAGAAGCCGTCAGGGATTACCTGCGCCAATATACAGACGCCTACCATGCCCCGCTCAAAGAGGACGTCAGACAGCGCGGCCTGGCGCCGCTGAAGGAGTACCTTGAGCAGATATATGAGATCGAAGGCGGCGAGATCGAAATCGCGTTTTCCGAGGACGAGCTGGTGCTTAGGATGGCCGCGTGTCCTGCTGTCACCCACATGCGCGAGCACGGCTACCAGGTGGCTGACCTCTGGGTAGAGACCACCCGCACGGTCAACCAGCAGCTTTGCGAGGGCACTCCGTTCGCCTTCGAGCTGCTTGAATACGATGATGAGACCGGTCGCAGCGTGCAGCGCTTCTACAGGAGGGCATCATGATTTCCTGCACCGAATTCATCCCGGCGTACAGCGAGCTTTTCAAATTCCTCGAAGCCAAGGGCGGCAAGCAGGAGGTCGTCGCGTACTGGGAGTACATCTCCGACAATTTTCTGCACAACCTCCGTGGCCTGGTGCAGGAGCACGGCCTGCGCGGCTGCTGGCTGTACTGGAGCCACACGCTCAACGAAGAGGCCGCCGACTTCACTATGGAGATTGATGACGAGGCCGGCGAGTTCACTATTGTCATGCACCATTGCCCTTCCAAGGGCCGGCTGAATGAACTCGAGCACATGGAGCCGTACCACGACTATTGCGGCCATTGTGATGTGCTGTATCGCCGGGTGCTGGAGCCGCTGGGCTTTGAGTGCATCGCTGATTTGTCGGAATGTGAACAGGCAAAATGCTCGTTCGTCGTTAGAGACAAGCGCACGTAGAAACAGGTGACTGTCCCCAATTTAACTTTTTGTTAGCAATAATGATTTCAGGCCAATGCGAGGTTGCGCCGATATATCAGCCGGCAATTCTGCAACCCCCGCAAAGGCATCAAAGCACGACGGGGTGAACAATTCCCTGCTTTGGCTGTCCCTGGGTGGGTAAAGAAATAGATGGGTACTTCCAGTTCACAGCGTTCGCCATCAACACCTGAGTGGGAGCGGGTCCGCGAGCTATACCGGCAGCCCGATCCTGACCCTAACCAGGTACTTTCGCGCATCGTGAGGGCACTCGGCCCTGAAACTCGTGCCGAGATGAGCGATGCGGCGGTGGTCTGCTGTCTGGACCATCTGCTGGACGGTGCGGTGGTTGCCGCAACCGGCGATCTGTCCACCCTATATACTGACCCCAACCTCGTCGAGCAAGCGGCCGCAGTCGGACTCGCCGCCGGACTGCGTGAGGCCGCTGAAGGCGACATTGTCGCTCGTTTCATCGCCTCACGCTTCGGTGATCTGGCACTCGACGCCCTGGGTGCGACGGTGCTGGATACCGCCGAAAGCATCGCCGGAATCACCAGCATTCTGCAGGTAACTTACCCCAGTCTGCAAAGCCACTTTGCCGGCTTCTACAGTCAGTCACGTCTTCACGATCTGACCGGCTCCTTCCTTTCCCACGACTTCGACCACGTCTTCAGGCACTTCGTCGCCCGCGATATCAGCGACTTCGTGGGTACTGATGCCTTACCCACGGTTAGCAGCAGTGCCATTCTGCAGGACCGCATAGCTCATACCTGCCGCAGCATCACCCGGGGTATTGACCTGTCGGATAGCGAGGATCTCATCCGGCACGCCCTGGGGCAAACGGACGCTTCGCTGCGCAGCCAGATGCTGCAGAGGGCTTTTGGCCCCGCGACGGAGGTGGGGCTCAGCGCCCTGGCTGCTGCGGGGGAATAGGTGTAAATGGCGCGCATTATCGTGGCAACTGGAATGCCCCCGGACCTGTTGGCCCGCAACAGGTCCACGGTTGACTGGTGCTTGCAGTGGGGCACCGATGGCTAC
>JALGTY010000547.1 GCA_029821145.1 Candidatus Zipacnadia bacterium | reverse complement strand
GCCACCGGGTTGCCGGCAAACTTGGTGAAGTTGATACCATCGTAACTGTAGGCGTAGCCGATGCTTTCCTGGGAGAAAATGCGCGTCGGGTGCAGGCGCGCGGCCCCGTAGAAGATGTGAAAGACGCCGTCGCGCAGCGCGACTTCCGCCTCCGAGTAGCCACCGTCATCCCATGCGCCCCATTCTCCTGCCGGTAGCACCGGATTGCCCTCATACGCCACCCACGGGCCTTCCGGACGCTCGGCGTGCGCCAGTGCCATAGGCCCATAGTCCGGCCCGGTCGAGCTGATCGGATGCTCGGTGTAGAGCCAGTACCGCCCCTGGTGCTTGAAGACGCCGCCGACGTAACCGAAGTCTTCCATCAGCGGATTGCCCTCGAATTTCGTCCACGGGCCGACCGGCGAGGGCCCTGTCGCCAGGCCGATGCTCCACTTCCCGCCCTCTGGAATGCCTGAGTAAAACAGGTAGAACGTATCTGCGCCCTCCTTGAGCACCGAGGCGCAGGCGACACAGCGGTCGTCCCAACTCCCTTCAGGGCCTAAATCCAGCACCGGGTTGTCGGGGTGTTTGGACCAGGGGCCGAGCGGATGTGGCGCGGTTGCTACGCCGAGCCGGTAGCCGCTCCGGGGATACTTCTCAGTGTCAAGCGGAGTGCCGTGATAGTAGAGGTAGTAGGTCTCCTCGTCCTTGAGCACATCGCAGGATTCGATGCAGGACTCATCCCAGGTGCCGGTGTCGCCTCTGACGATAATCGGATTAGGACCGGGGACCTGGATAAACCGATCGAACGGCGGAGTCTCGCGCACAGTAGATGCCACCTTTGCCTTTATAGTTGCCATTGTCAGGCCGTGCCGGGCGCCGCCCAAATGACGCATTGTCATTTCACGTGGGCCGGCCTCACTTCGTTCGACGCGGCCCCTCCGAACGACTGAACGACAACGCCGTCGGGCTGGAAAGCCCGACCTACGCGCCAAAAGGTTAAGACGTTGCCTTTCGGAGGGGCCAAATAGGGTGAATTTCGCACAGCGGAATTCGGGTTCCCTATCCGGCCCAGCCCTTGTCGTTAGGCGTCTGGGTGTGCAGAGTTCGCCAGGATAGCGTTTTGCGTGGGCCGGCCTCACTTCGTTCGATGCGGCCCCTCCGAACGACTGAACGACAACGCCGTCGGGCTGCCCTTCGACAAGCTCCCTTCGGCCCTTCGACAGGCTCAGGACTTTCAGCAGGCTCAGGGCGCACACGGCAGGGCCTACGGGAAGCCTGACCCACGCCAGAGGCGCGGGTGCCCACGCCCTGATAAACAATGCCGCGCTACAACCCAAAGCCGAACGGGTACTTCTCCGAGAGCGTCACTGGCAGCTTGCCGGAGGGCGCAAACTCACCGAACACTGCCTCTACCGCCGCTGCTGTCGAATCATCACAGTCGCTGTAGGTGCACAGGCAAACGTCGGCATCCGGCAGGTCCTTCGCCACATACGGATTGCCCAGAACCAGCAGTGAAGTATGCCGTCCCAGGGCCGTGAGTTCATGCGCCAGGGACAAGAGCCGCTCAGTGGCCTGCACACTTTCCTCGTCGTATGCCCGGGCGCTGGTGGCGATGCCTACGACAATCCCGTCGGCATCCCGGGCTGCGGCGATGGCCTGCTGCGCTTCGCCGGCCTCGCTTATGCCGAAGACCTGTGCATTGGCGTTGCGCTTTTTCACTTCCTGCGCCAGCGTATCGTCTTCGGCTCCGGTGACGACAACCAGCTTGGCATCACCGGCCAGCGGCAGCCCTTCGCCCCGCAGTAGCGTCACAGCTTCCCGCGCCACCCGCTTGGCGATGTCTCGGTGTTCCGCGCAGCCGACGACATCGTCAACGGCATCCACGTCCACCGTCGCCCCATCGAACAAGCCCATCCATTCTTTGGCGGCCAGCCATCGGCACAACTCCTGTTTCGATGGCTTTCATCAAGGCCAGCGATGCCTCATCTATGTCAGGAGTGAGTTGTATGTCGCAGCCGGCGGCCAGGGCCCGTACTGCCGCTTCGCCGGTGCCATAGTTGTCGGCGATGGCCAACATTCCCATCCCGTCGGTGGCGATGAGGCCCTGGTGCCCGAGTCGGTCTCTGAGGATGCCGGTCATGATATTGCGGGATAGAGTGGCCGGCAGGCCCACCTCAGGCTCCCAGGCCGGGTAGTAGATATGGGCGGTCATGATGCAGTTCATATACCCGGCGGGAATCGCGGCCCGGTACGGAGCCAGCTCCACCTCCCAGAGCTCCTCCTCACTGCGGTCCACTGTCGGCAGTTCCCGGTGAGAATCGCAGGTGGTAGCACCGTGGCCGGGGTAATGACACACGCAGGTGAGGCCCCGACCCTCGACGATTGCCCGGCAGCTTTCCATGCCCAGCTCGGTGACCAGTGCCGGGTCTTCGCCCAGCGAGCGGGTATTGATGATCGGGTTTTCAGGCGCGATGTTGACATCAACGGTCGGACAGGAAATCCAGTTGTAGCCGACCGCCCGGCCCTCAGCCGTATTGACCTTGCCGAACAGATAGGCCAGTTCCTTGGAACGCGCGGCGCCGAACGCCATATACGCCGGAAGCTCAGTGCCGCCGGCGAAGTTGCGGTGGCTGCCGTGCTCCTGCTCGCCGACGAACAGCAGCGGATACCTGGCAATGGTCTGCAGATGGTTGAGGTACTCCGCCGCAGCCCTGGCGCTGCCCAGGTTGTCAAGCAGACCATAGACGGAGCCTACCCGCCCCTCGGCAGCATCCTCTTCGACGCTGTCCCAATGAAATCGTCCGCACAGCAACTGCCCGACCTTCTCTTCCAGCGACATAGATCCCGGCATATTCATCTTCGCCTCCCGGTACCGTATTGCCCGGCCTTACTTATCTCTCGCAGGCGTTCGGTTCTGCTTGCGACTACTAACATTTTCTACAAATCCTGCCATGACCTGCTTCGCTGGCGAAAAAGCTGCCACAGCTTGCGGTACGTATCTCCGGGGCCGACGCCGCTGCCGCAGGACTTTACTTGTCTGGTCGGGGTGGCAAGGGCCTTGGTCTCGGCTGTGGGCGTCGCTGTGGACGTGGCTGTCGGCGTGGATATATTGGCTTGCGTTGTGACTGCCATTGTTGCGGATGCTGCACCGGCGCCATACCTGTCGGCTTCAACGTCGGAAACCTGGTGGCGTCATAGAACCTGATGAAGTGGACCGAGCTGGTGGTGCTCGGCACTTGCTTGCATGTGTACGTATAGGCCCCACCGGGGTTGTAGTGCTGCGCGATGCTCCGCTTTCTCTTCTCGTGGTAGTCATAATCTTCTGACACCACGTAGTACTCCATCATCGGCTCGTGCCAGCCCTCTGGCAGGTTGTTGACCGTTAGCTTGAAGCCCTCAT
>JALGTY010000546.1 GCA_029821145.1 Candidatus Zipacnadia bacterium | reverse complement strand
GAGCCTGACTCGGCGGATGATTTGGTGGCCTGGGGCCTGCACGATCCGAAGCCGATAGTCACCGCCGACCCGGTACTGCTGCTGGAGCCGGCGCCGCCCCAGCGGGTAGAGGAGATACTCGCGGCCCTCGAGCTTTCGCCAGGCGATTACATCCTGGTGGCGTTGCGGAGCTGGCCGGCCGCCCAGAGCGCCTATGAGGCGATTGTGCGCTGGCTCCAGGGCCTCGATCGCCCGGTGCTCCTGCTGCCATTCCAGTACGACCAGGATGTCGCCGTCGCACGCCACATTCAGAGCCGGCTGCAGCCCGGCGCCGCCAGGGTGCCGGCGGGGCCCTATGAGCCGCGCGAGATCATGGGTCTGATCCAAGCCGCCGATGAAGTACTCGCCATGCGCCTGCACGCTCTGATTATGGCCTGCGCAGTCGGCACTACCGCGGCCGGTCTGTCCTATGATCCCAAGGTCAATGCCTTCTGCCATCGTAGCGGCCAGCCGGTGATGGACCTGCATCTCATCGAACAGGGCGGCGCCGACGACCTTATGGAGGCCGCCCGCCACGCCGCGCCCACAGTCGAGCAGAAGCGACGCCAGCTAGTTCAGCAGGCCAGCAAGACGTTCGACCTCGTTAAGGACCTTGGCAGCGACATCGCCCAGTGAGGTTGACTTTGGGCAACAGTTCGCTGATAATGCCCCCATCGCACAATCGCGCCAATGCGGAAATAGTCTGCCGTTAAGATTCCCAAGGGAGGGTGTAATAGTGAGAATTTCTGTGAAGATTCTTCTGCTGACATTATCAGTTTTTGTGCTTATGGCCGCGATAAGCGGCTGTCCGAAGGCCCCGCCGGGCGACGCGGGTCTGGTTGAGCCGCCGATGCCACCACCCGAGCAAGTATCTGACGAAGGGCCCTCTGCAGAGCCCGGCACGCTCGCCGAGGCGCTCAAGTCCGTCAAGGCTCCGGACAGCTATGAGATGACCATGACTATGGACGACAAGGAAATGGTCCAGCTTGTGTCCCTCAAGGACGGCGCCGTGGTGAAAGTCGTCATCAAAGACGAAGCCGACACCATCTTTATTGATATGGCCGAAAAGACCATGCTCGTTTACGATGCCGAAGACAAAACGGCAATGTCGCTGCCGATGGAAGAGGACGAAGACATGCCGGTAATCGGCACCGACATGCTCGAGCAGGACGTTGAGATAGCCGGTAGCGAGGATGTTGATGGCATCGCGTGCTGGATCGTTGAGACCACAATGAAGGGCGAGGAGGACAAGGCCAAGCTCTGGATAGAGAAAGAAACGGGCCTGATGCGCAAGGGCGAGGCCGAAGACGAGTCAATGGTGTTCAAGTACGACCGCATCAACGAGGTCCCTGACGAGGAGTTCAAGTTGCCTGAGGGCGTGGAAGTGACCGACCTGGCCGACATCATGGGCGGGGCGAAGGAAGACTAGACCCGCACGCGTAACACGACATGTAACTAACGGCTCGCTCTGTCCAGAGCGGGCCGCTTTCTTGCCTGGCCCTGCCGGCCCGACTTGTCCGCAGGCACTGTGCGGTGTGCAGGAGAAAAGGCTTGAAACGTAGAAGCCGTTAAGCAAAGCGCATAGCACGGCCAGCCGCACAACTGGCTGCAGAGTGCCTACGCACAGAGCCGCAACCCAAAGGCTCGCCGACGGCGGGGGCGGCCGCATTTATTTCAAAAGAGGCACGCACTTGTGGAGCTTTCAGATGTAGGGGTGCGTACGCGAATTGCCAACAGGTCACGCTGGCCGATCAGGAGGCTTATCCATGGCACTGCAACGCATACTTACCATTGCCACCATCTGCCTGCTCAATGGTGAGCAGTACGAGAACCAGAAATACGTTATAGGGGAGCTTGCTAAATGCCCGCCGGGCGCCGACCTGATCGTGCTGCCGCACATGCCGTTTCTCAGTGCAGCCGAGGAACTCAGGCCGTTTGCCGATTCCGCCAACGAAAACGAAGCCTATCTGGCCCTGGCAATGACCGAGCGCGACGGGGATGAGATATACTTCACTGCGGTGCTTTTTGACCGCTCCGGAGAAATCATCGGACGCTACCGCAAAGCGCACGCGCTCGCCGATGACGAGATCTCACTCGGCGACGAGTTGCCAGTATTCGACACGGAATTCGGCCCCATCGGCCTGACCATCGGCACCGATTTCTACCTGCCCGAGGTCTATGAAGTACTGCGCATGAAAGGGGCCGACATTATCA
>JALGTY010000545.1 GCA_029821145.1 Candidatus Zipacnadia bacterium | reverse complement strand
CAGCCGAGCGATTGGTGGACTATCAACGGCCCGATCGCGTCGTATTCGTGGAGGAACTGCCCCGCAACACCATGGGCAAGGTCCTCAAGCGGGAACTGCGGGACACGCTGGCATAATTGGCTGATGGGGGGACAGTCCCTAAAGGGACAGTCCCCCTGCACCAGCCGCGCATCACGAGGGGACTGTCCCTTTAGGGACTGTCCCCTGGGCAAAAGCAGCAGCGTCTTTCCCGCAGGGGCTGAGCTTGTCGAAGCCCAGCCTGTGCGTCTCCGCGAACGAGGTTTTGAGACCGCTTCTACTCACCTACCTCTGGCAGATGCGGAAAGGGTGGGTGCATACCCGGAACTTCTTGCCTCGCAGATAGGTCACCAGAGTCAGCCCCAGCCGGTCGGCCAGCTCTAAACCCAGGGAGCTAGTGTTCGACATCGTAGCCAGCACCGGGATGCCTGCCCGCACCGTCTTGACCACCATCATCGAACTCGCACGACCGCTGACCATCAGCACCATGTCGGCCATAGGCAACTTCCCCAGAGCACAGTAGCCGACCACCTTGTCCGCCGCACTGTAGCGGCCCACGTCTTCGCGCAGAACCACCAAGTTCGCCTCCTGGTCGAACAGCGCCGCGGCGTGCACACCGCCTGAAAGCCGATGCTGCTGTTGGTGGTCGCGGAACTGCGGCGGCATAGCGAACATGTCCGCCACACTCCAGGCCGTCTCGCGGCCAAGCTGGAGGGGCTCAGGCAACTGGGCTTCTGACAGCTCTGCGCCGTCCATGCAACTGGTCCCCACCAGACGCGGGTGCTCGGGCGGCTCGCCCTGGATCAATACATCAACTGTATTGTCATCGGTCTCGCAGTGCCGCACCGTGAGGACCGCACCCGGATCCGCAATCAGGCCCTCGGTCAGGCAGTACCCAACAGCCAGCTCGATGTCGTCGCCTGGCTGACGCATGATGGTCGCGGCGAGCCCTCCGTTGACGCGGAGAAGTAGCGGCTGCTCCACCGGCACCTGGACCTCCTGCTGGCCGGGCTGCTCTTTTGCTCCAAAGACCTCAACCAAATGAGGTTCACTGCGCATCTATTCACCACCAGTCTCTGTCGCGAACAATCTATCATCGCCCAGCTCGCAATTGTCTCTTCTTTCACTGGGCATTGCACCTGGACATTTTTCTTTATCTTCTCGCGTAGGTCGGGCTTTCCAGCCCGACGCCGCTGCCATTGCCGTTGTCCCCTCTCCCTGTGGGAGAGCGGGTACCCGCTCCGAAGGAGTGAGTGCGGGTGAGGGTGGTGTTGCCGTCGCCTTCACCACCAATCTCTACACCTTCATCAGGGAATCGTACTCACACGCTGGCGGGCCGGTTCAGTCGGTTTCCTGAGCCATCTGCTGTGCCACCGAAAGCTCCTGGAGTGTATTGACGTTGAAAAATACGACCTCAGGCCAGCCGAACTGGGCCAGCTCCTCTTCGGCCAGCTTGCGCAGGCGCACCTTTGAGAAAAAGCTCGCGACCCTACTTTGGCCAGTCTCCAGCGCCTCGACAATTGCAGGCAAGCAGCTACGGCCATAGGCGGCGCACAGCGGCTCATCTCGCCCGCCGACCACTGGTACGACGGCATCAAATCCGTCGCCGGCAACCAGCAAATGCCGGAGCAGGTCGCTGGTGATAAAGGGCATGTCGCAGGCCACAACCAGATAAACGTCAGCGGGGGCGGCTTTCATGCCGGTGTGGATGGCCGCCAGAGGTCCGGCCCCGGGCTGTTCATCGGCCACCAGGCGGATACCCTCCGGCGCCAACGCACTTCCGACGATGATCGTCTCATCTGCCACCGGCGTCAGCGCTGCCAGGACGCGCTCTGTTATCGGGACTCCGCCGACCAGACGCTGGCCCTTGTCGGGGCTGAGCCGCCGGCCAGCTCCGCCGGCCAGCACCATGCCGACAACATGCTTCGCGCTCATCGGGTCTCCTACCTGTCAATCATAGGACTGCTCGATGGTCAAGGCGTCAGTGTTGGCTCTCCCACGTATTCCAGCCGCCTCGCTCCAGGCGGAGATTGCGGGCCG
>JALGTY010000086.1 GCA_029821145.1 Candidatus Zipacnadia bacterium | reverse complement strand
GTAAGAAGCTATGTTGAAGGTTAGTTTGTAGCGCTGCCACTGGTTGGTAAGGGGCAGCGGTTCGCTATACGCATTAGGGCCTGTAGGCGGCTGATCGAAATATCCCCAGGGACATTCTTGCCGCCAGTCCACCGGCTCAGTCCAGACGCAGAGCCGTAGCCGGGCCGAAGGCACGTCACTGCGAGCATAAACTGAGAGGGTGTAGCTCTGTCCAAATTTCAATGGTACTACCGGGGAGGTCAGGTGCCCGGGCTTACCTTCGGACATGGGAATGGCCACAGCCCTGCTCCCGTCAGGGGCATTAGTCACCTCTTCGATCACCGGCATCGCCTCGGAGACCTGGCCGGTAGCGGATAGCTGGATAGTCAGCGGATTGAGCATGTCAGTCCAGTTATTGGAGAATCCTTGCCCCGGGTTGTAGTTGATCCAGTTGTGCTTAGGGGGCCCAAAGTCAAGTTCAAAGCTGGCGTTGGGCAACAGATTCTTCGGCTCTGGACGAGCTTTGCTTTTCATAGAAGCTCTTCTCCTTGCCATTCTTGTGATAGGTGGGATAGTGGCTTCAGCTTTCTATGTTGCCTGTCACTGTCACCTGTTTGCTGCTGGTAATGTATGACTTACTGGTCGCTGACCTTACTGCCAATCTGGCTTTACGAGATAGCCTTCCTTGTTCGTATGGTTTGAATAGGCAGCGCAACCAGTTGCTGAGATGATTGCGGTTTAGCATACTGCCTGACCGCAGCCAGCGGTAGTATAGCCAATGTAACAATAGATGTCAAAGACCATTGTATTGCGGGATAATTTCCATTACTTGCTGCTTCGAGAGTTGATGTAGGAGCATAAGATAGGCAGGGAGTATGACCTAAAGTAGCGAATGATCTGTGCTGTTGCGGATGCCCAAGCGAGATTGTGTCTGCTATCGTCCCAGAGCCGTTATACTTGTTCAATTCGGGGCAGAATCTTCTTCGCAAGTCGTCCAATCCGGGAATTTGCTGTCTAAATAATCCGCAGCACGAGGAATCAGAGCAATAAACAGAGAATACCAAATGTGGTGAGGGTGCATATAAGAAATCTCGGCATTATATGAAAAATGTGCATTAACGGACCCGGACCTTCCGGCTACAGTGTGGAGCCAGGAGTTATGCTGAAGCATTCAGGCAATATTGAAGTACAGGAGGGATCATTCAATGGGCCGATTGAATCGACTGTATGGTGTTGTTCTAGCTGGATGTATGCTGTCTTTGTGCATAGCTGTCGCAGCCGCAGAACCAGCCGTAGACGGCCTGTCCCGTACCCGCTGGGCTGAGACGCTGCCCGGCGGGCCAATGAGAGTTGTCTTCCTGGCGCCGTACGGCGCCCAGCACGACAGCTTCGAGCTGATGCAGCGCTTCGATATTGACGGCACGGTGCTGACTATGGCGTCGCTTGCCACCAAGGGGTACATCGATCGGGGCTTTCATGTCGTAGGACACTACTGGCCGGATCTGCTGCCCCGGGAGGAAGAGGTACTCAGGAACATACGAGAGGCCCTGTCCACCGAATGGGAAGCCGTCGTCATGAGTTGGCTCCCCGCCTGGTCGAAGTATCCGGACGACATCCGCCAGTCCATCCTGGAGAAGATCGCTTCCGGGTGCGGCTTGGTGATCGGAGGGCTGGACGACGTGCTGATCAGGGACGTCGAGGCGATGGGGCTCGAGCTGGAGGAGACCGGCATCGGCACCGATCGCTTCCCCTTCTCCGACAGCGACAAGGGCACAGCCCGGATCTACCGTTGCGGTGAGGGGTACGTCGTCCATTTCAATGTTCAGAGCTATCCTGCTGATGGCTACCTGCTCAGCGACTCTCCCCGGCAGTCGGACTTCGAGTTCTCTGCTGCCCGTGCCGGCTGGTTCCTGCACCGTGCGGGGCGCTCCGCTGCGCCCTCCTATCTGCTTTCGACACGCTTCGCCGGGAGCGATCTGGTGGTCGAGGCCGGCGCGCGTCCAGAGTTATCCGGCGCCCGCCTGCAGGTCGTGGTTCACCGATGTGATACATACAAGAAGGTGCTGGACGCCAGCAGAAAGCTGAAGCCTGGGAAGTCCGTGACGGTCGCGCTGCCACAACTGCCGGGCGGCGAGTACCAGGCTGAGGTCAGGGTCACGAACCGCGACGGAGTGACTCTGGACTGGGATGCCCTACGGTTCACGGTAAACGGCCGCGTGAGCCTCAAAGCGTTCACGACTGAGAAGCAGGAAGTCAGGTCCGGCGAGAAGGTGAACTGCCATTTGAATGTGGAGGGAAATACGGCCGGCCTCGAGACGGTGGCCCGCTGGTATGACAACTGGGACCGTCTGCTACTGGAGACCGCACCCCGGCCATTTTCCGAGAAGATGGTAGTTACCGGTCCGGCCGGGTCCCTCTCGGTGATAAACCGCCTGGAGGTGACGGTCAGTTCGGACCGCGGGCCAGAGGCGATCGGGAGTGTGGAACTGCTGATGCCGCAGAACGTCCGGCCGACGGATTTCCACATGCTCTACTGGAAACTGGACACCCAGAAGTACTCCTCTGATTCGTGGCGACGCCGGCTGCAATGGGACGTGCTGAGGCGCGAGGGTGCGGCGGACGGATGGGCTAACTGTCAGCCTTACGTGAACGAGGCCCGGGATGCCGCGCTGAGCCACCTGCGCACCGTGCCTTATACTACCTCTTTTCATGCCATACCCCTCGCTGAACTGCTGGACGAGGAGGCGGTAGCCCGCACGGAAGAGTATGCCAGGGAAGCGGCCCGTGCCTTTCGCCCCTATAACCCTTTGGCCTACACCCTGGGGGATGAGAACTACATGAGCTGGAAGACCTCCGAGCGTTTCGCCGACACCCCGAGGTCCTGGGTCAAGTTTCGCGAGTATCTGCGCACTGTGTATCCGGATCTTCGGTCGCTCAATACTCAGTGGGAGACCAACTTCGCTGCATGGGACGAGATTCGGTTCGCCAGCGAAGGCGAGATGCTGCCGAGCATGGACAACCCGTCGGCGTGGGTCGATTATCGTATGTTCGTGACCCGTCATTTCACGGACGCGCATCGGCGGATGCGACGGGCCATCCGCGAGGAGCATCCAGACGCTTGGGTGGGCTGGGACGGCGCGGAGCAGGCTTCCAGCTACGGCGCGATCGACTGGTGGGAGTTCTGTCAGGACATGGAGCTGGTCCAGACCTATCACACGCAGCTCGTGCCCGATACGCCGTATCCGTGGAAGATATTCAACGGCGAAGCGATTGGCTCATTCGGACGCGATGCGCCGCTGAGCGGATGCTTTATGAACCGTGCGGACCGCGAATACGGAGGCGAGTTCGTTCCCTGGTACCTCTTGCTGAACGGCTGGAACAGCACATGGTGGTGGCAGGCGACCTACCTTCACCCGGCCAACGGCCCCCTGCGGTGGGACCTGGGCCTGACGCCAATCGCTGAGCCGATGGCCGAAGCAGTCAAAGAAATCAAGCGAGGTCCTGGTACGTTGCTGGCTCACGCCCGCAAGGTCGTCTCTCCGATCGCCATTCACTACTCGGCGAACAACTGGCATGCCAGCACCATCGAAAGCGGCGTGGGGAATCACGTAGGCAATCTCGGGATCGGCGTGGCGTTCTTGACGGCGCCCAAGCTCGCGGGGCGTATTTACGAAGACGATGAGATGGCACCCGTCTGGGGCGCCATCACGCCAAATGGGCACTACGCCGTGGCGTCAGCGAACTTCTACACATTGCTCCACGACATCGGTTTCGAGCCGCGCACGATGGCTCGGCAGGAGATCGAGGCGGGCGCGCTGAGAACGTCAGGTACACGGGTGCTGATACTGCCCTTTACGGTCGCGCTTTCCGACGTCGAAGTCGAGAAGATCCGGGAATTCGTGGCTGGCGGGGGAGTGCTCATCGCGGATTACCGCTGCGGCCTGCGCGACGGTCACGGACGACTGCGAGAGAAGCCGGCATTGGACGACGTCTTCGGCATCAAGCGCGAGAGCCTGGGTGTCCGGCGCGGCCGAGCCAAAGTTGTCGTCGACGTCGGTGGTGGGGCACAGTTCGAGACGCTGTTCCACGACCCTGTGGCCAGCGACGGTGCTGAGGTGCGCGCCTACCACGACGACGGCACGCCGGCATTCTTCGCGCATCATTACTCGGGTGGAAGCAACGACGCTTTCGGATGGTATCGCCTGCGCCTTAAAACCCCGGCCGCGTTCGCTGGCAAGAAGCTCTACCTCGTTTTTGAGGCGCTCGATGAGGACGCCTACATCTACGTCAACGGGACGAAGGTGTTCGAGCATAGCTGTGCCTCGACAGGCCTGGTGCCCGACGTAATCTGGAAGACGCCGTTCGCCTGCGACGTCAGCGACTTTCTTCGCCCCGGCGAGGAAGACCTGCTGGCCGTGGGCGTCTACAACCGGGTTGGTATGGGCGGCATCTACGAGCCCGCCTACCTCGTGGGTGTCGATAGCGAACTCGATTTGCAGACACTGCAGGAACGAGCCCGCCGAGGGGCTGACGCGGTATTGCTGTCCTCGTGGCGCTTCGCCCTGGATGAGGGCAAACACGGCATGGACGAGAAGTGGTATGCGACAGACTTCAATGACGCCGCGTGGGTACCGATGCGCACGGATCTGCACACGGGCTGGCAGGGGCAGGGCTTCAGCGGCGGCCAGACGATCTACCTGAACGCCGACCTGTACAACTACCTCGACATGCGGCGCCACAGCCAGGAGCGACAAATCCGTGAACTGTTCGCTGAGCTTATTGCAAACGTCAGCCAAGGAAGCGCCAACCGCCTGCTCCCGCCCTTTCAGGTGAAGCACCAGTACGGCTCCACGGCCGGCCGTATGGAAGTGACACAGCTCCGCGACGGCGACACGTGGTATTACGGTGTGCTGCCCGCCTTCGCCGTGGACGACAAGGCGCCCCGGCCAGTCATCCTGCCATTCGCTGAGGGCCGTCACATATATGATGTCCGAGCGCACAAGTACATTGGGAATGGCGGACCGATCGAGGATACTCTTTATCCCGGCCAGCCGAAGATGTACGCAGTGCTGCCGTACCCGGTTGACGGTCTGACCGTACGCGCGCCGCGAGAGGTTAGGCGCGGCGAGCTCGTAAAGATCAACATTGCCGTCGCCGCCCACACCGAGGAGATGGGCCCGCACGCCGTTCGGGTTGAGGTCAGTCTTCCGGATGGCCGCCAGGCCGAGTACCTGGCCAGAACGCTGTACCTTCGTGCGGGTAAAGGTACTTTTTCGTTTGTGCCCGCGTTGAACAGTCCGAATGGCCGTTGGCACGTCAGCGCTGTTGAGGCCGTCTCCGGAGCGGGCGCATCCGCGGACTTCGACGTCCGATGACCGGAATAACCAGTAATCCGTGATGTGTTGAGCACGGACATGACATGATGAACTTGCGTGAGAGTGTGCTGTGTACCCTGAATCATGAGGAACCGGGCTGCGCAGCTATTCAAGCAGAAAACCGTAAAGGTACCGAGCCTGCAAAAGGGCTCATCTAACAAGCCTGGACAGCGACGGGGTTAGTGGGAATGCGCTATTGCCCTACTCGGCCCTGGCATATATTAGTCCTGGTCGGGGGAGTGTTCGGGCTCGCTCATCCGCCGGAAATTTTCATACCTTTGGGCCAGCAGTTCATCTGGTGACATCTGCCCGAGTTCGTTGAGGGCTCTATGAGAGCACTCTCCAACAGGCGAGCAGCTTCTGCGTGGTCGGTGTGCGCGCCGGTGCCCGGTTCGGGGATGATGCGGTCAACTATACCCAGCTCCAGCGCATCTTCGGCGGTTAGCTTGAGCGCCTCGGCGGCCTGACTATGAACTTACCGAGACTTGGGAGCAACGCTACAGGCGAGAACTATGAAGGCGATCAAGTATCTGGGACAGGCCCCGGAACGAGAAAAATCGGAGGGGCACTACTCAGCAACACTTGGTTGGTGCTATGGACTTGGCAGGCAATGCATTCTGTGGTATTGTCTGTATGAGAAATGTGCATTGACGGGACCCCGACCTCGCGGCTATCCTGTGGGGTCGGGATCGCGGCCGAATCATTCAGGGAAGATTGAAGTACAGGAGGGATCATTCGATGGGCCAATTGAATCGACTGTGTGGCGTTGTCCTGGCTGGATGTATGCTGTCCTTGTGCGTGGCGGTCGCAGCCGTAGAACCAACCGTAGACGGGCTGTCCCGTACCCACTGGGCTGAAAGCCTGCCCGGCGGGCCAATGAGAGTCGTCTTCCTGGCGCCTTACGGCGCCCAGCACGACAGCTTCGAGCTGATGCAGCACTTCGATATTGACGGCGCGGTGGTGACGATGGCGTCGCTTGACACCCGGGGATACATCGATTCGGGGTTTCGCGTCATAGGGCACTACTGGCCGGATCTGTTGCCCACGCAGGAAGAGGTCCTCGGGAATATGCGGGAGGCCCTGTCCGCCGAATGGGAAGCCGTCGTAATGAGCTGGGTCCCCGCCTGGTCGAAGTATCCGGAGGACATCCGCCGGTCCATCCTGGAGAAGGTCGCGTCCGGCCGCGGCCTGATGATCGGAGGTCTGGACGACGTGCTGACCAAGGACGTCGGGGCGATGGGGCTCGAGCTGGAGGAGACCGGCATCGGCGCCGACCGCTTTGCCTTCTCCGACGACGACAAGGGCGGGCTTCTCTCAGAGCCGCCCGTGGCCGTCGTGCAGTCCGCCCGCGTGTACCGTTGTGGCGAGGGCCGCGTCGTCCATTTCCACGTTCCCAACCATGCCGCTCATGGTTACCTGCTCACCGACTCTCCCCGGCAGTCGGACTTCGAGTTCTCCGCCGCCCGTGCCGGATGGTTCCTGCGCCGTGCAGCTCGTCCCGGCGCCCGCCCATACGTGACAGGGACACGCTTCGCTGATGGCCATATTGTCGTCGAACTGGACGCAGGTGAGAAGGCGGCAGGTGTGGTAGTGCAGGTCACGGTCCACCGGTGCGAGACGTACGAGAAGGTGCTGGACACCAGCAGAAAGACGAAGTCTGGGAAGTCCGTGACGGTCGCGCTGCCACAACTGCCGGGCGGCGAGTACCAGGCCGAGGTCAGGGTCATGGATGGCGACGGAGCGACTCTGGACTGGGATGCCATCCGGTTTACGGTGAACGGCCGCGTGAGCCTCAAAGCGTTCACGACTGAGAAGCAGGAAGTCAGGCCCGGCGAGAAGGTGAACTGCCATCTGGATGTGGCGGGAAACACGGCCGGCCTCGAGACGGTGGCCCGCTGGTATGACAACTGGAACCGTCTACTGCTGGAGACCGCGCCCCGGCCCTTCTCCAAGGAGATGGCGGTTACTGTCCCGGCCGGGTCCCTCTCGGTGATAAACCGCCTGGAGGTGACGGTCAGTTCGGACCGTGGGGCGGAGGCGGTTGGGAGTGCGGAACTGCTGATGCCGCAGAACGTCCGGCCGACGGATTTCCACATGCTCTACTGGAAACTGGACACCTGGAAAAGGGACTCCCCCGATTCGTGGCGACGCCGGCTGCAATGGGACGTGCTGAGGCGCGAGGGTGCGGCGGACGGATGGGCCAACTGTCAGCCTTACGTGAACGAGGCCCGGGATGCCGCGCTGAGCCACCTGCGCACCGTGCCTTATACGACCTCTTTTCATGCCATGGGGCTCGTTGATGAACTGCTGAACGACGAGTACCTTGCCAACATGGAGAAGGGGGCCAGGGAAACGGCCCGCGCCTTCCGCCCCTATAGCCCTCTGGCCTACACCCTCGGGGATGAGAACTCCGTGAGCATGAAGCCCGCAGGCCGTTTCGCCGACACCCCCGGGGCCTGGGCCAAGTTTCGCGAGTATCTGCGCACTGTGTATCCGGATCTTCAGGCGCTCAATACTCAGTGGGAGACCAACTTCGCCGCATGGGACGAGATTCGCTTCGGCAGCGAAGGCGAGATGCTGCCGAGCCTGGACAACCCGTCGGCGTGGGTCGATTATCGTATGTTCGTGACCCGTCATTTCACGGACGCGCATCGGCGGATGCGACAGGCCATCCGCCAGGAGCATCCGGGCGCGTGGGTGGGCTGGGACGGCGTGGAACAGTATTCCAGCTACGGCGCGATGGACTATTGGGAGTTATGCCGGGACATGGAGCTGGTCCAGACCTATCACACGGAACTCGTGCCCGATGAGCTGCATCCGTGGAAGATATTCAACGGCGAAGCGATCAACTCGTTCGGGCGCGATGCGCCGCTGCGCGGATGCTGGACGAATGCAGCGGACCGCGAATGCGGAGGCGAGTTCGTTCCCTGGTACCTCTTACTGAACGGCTGGAACAGCACATGGTGGTGGCAGGCAACCTTCCTTCACCCGGCCAACGGCCCCCTGAGATGGGACCTCGGCCTGACGCCGATCGCCAAGCCGATGGCCGAAGCAGTCAAGGAGATCAAGCGAGGTCCCGGTACGTTGCTGGCTCATGCGGGCAAGGTCGTGTCTCCGATCGCCATTCACTACTCGGCGAACAACTGGCATGCCAGCACCATCGAAAGCGGCGTGGGGAATTACGTCGGCAACCTGGGGATCGGCGTGGCGTTCTGGATGGCGCCCGAGTTCGCGGCGCGCAGCGAAGACGATGAGATGGAACGGATCTGGGGCGGCATCATGCCGAAGGGGCACTGTGCCGTGGCGTCGGCGAACTTCTACACGTTGTTCCACGACATCGGTTTCGAGCCACGCACGATGGCCCGGCAGGAGATCGAGGCGGACGCGCTGGCAACGTCAGGCACACGGATCCTGGTACTGCCCTTCGTCGTCTCGCTTTCTGACGTCGAAGTCGAGAAGATCCGGGAATTCGTGGCCGGCGGGGGAGTGCTCATCGCGGACTACCGCTGCGGTCTGCGCGACGGTCACGGGCGGCTGCGGGAGAAGCCGGCCCTGGACGACGTCTTCGGCATCAAGCGGGAGAACCTGGAGGTCCGGCGCGGCCGAGCCAAAGTTGTCGTCAACATCCGTGGTGGGGCACAGTTCGAGACGCTGTTCCACGAGCCCGTAGCCTGCATCGGCCTCGAGGAGGAGGTGCGCGGGTATCACGACGACGGGACGCAGGCGTTCTTCGTGCATCCTTACGGTGGCGGCCTGGCAGTGTACCTGAATGCCGACCTGTACAGCTACATCGACATGCGGCGCCGCGGCCAGGAGCGCCGCACCCGTGAACTGTTCACTGAGCTTCTAGATGAACGTCATTATGCAAGCGTCAACCGCCTGCTCCCGCCCTTCCGGGTGAAGCACCGGTATGGCCCCGCGGCCGGACGCATGGAGGTGACGCGGCTGCGCGACGGCGACACGTGGTACTACGGTGTGCTGCCCGCCTTCGACGTGGACGACTTCGCGCCCCGACCGGTCATCCTGCCCTTCCCGGAGGGCAGGCACGTGTATGATGTCCGAGCGCACAAGTATCTGGGGAACGGCGGACCGATCGAGGACATCCTTTACCCCGGCCGGCCAGCGATGTACGCGGCGCTGCCGTACCAGGTTGACGGTCTGACCGTACGCGCGCCGCGAGAGGTTAGGCGCGGCGAGCCGGTCAAGATTCGGATCGCCGTCGCCGCCTACACCGACGACATGGGCCCACACGCCGTTCGGGTCGAGGTCAGTCTCCCGGATGGCCGCGAGGTGGAGTATCTGGCCAGAACGCTGTATCTTCCTGCGGGTAAAGGTGCTTTTTCGTTTGTGCCCGCGTTGAACAGTCCGAAGGGCCGTTGGCACGTCAGCGCTGTTGAGGCAGTCTCCGGAGCGGGCGCGTCCGCGGACTTCGACGTCCGATGACCGGAATAACCAGTAGTCCGTGATGTGTTGAGCACGAATGTGACACAATGAACTCGTGTGAGCCGTGGTCTGTGCCCCGAATTATGAAAAACCGGACAAGCCGCGAACGGTAGCGGTTCGTATTGCAGATGAATCGCGGGGTGTTGAATACGCTCCACGGGCTGGGTTACCGCGACGTTTACGATGACTCGCGCTACATAGCAACACTGATGCCGGTAAGTGGTGAGGAGTGGCTGGAAGCACAGCAAAACCCTTGATTTTTCAGCCTCTCCCAGAGGCGGTCAGCATCTTTTTGCAGTCTCCCCGGACTCCGCATTTGAACTAACACTTGCATTGACCGCGGATGCACCACGCTTCTTAACATCACCCTTCATATCGCTCCAACAATGCCGATCACCACTGTTTCCTCCCTCTTACTGACGAGCTTACCTACGGGCAACTGCATGTAAGGAAACTGTAAAATCCGTATATACACCGAATACCAGAATCTACCGTGCTAATGGAGCTGATAGCTCCATTCAATTCTGCAACTATAGAGGCAGCCGTGGTTTGCTATTTGCAATAATGGGTAATCTAATGTTGAGCTATCCCTGAGGAAGAATAGATAGTATGTTTATTGAAGGTCGGTCAATATCAGGTTTATAGTGCTATTGAGGATGGGTGAACAGTAGTGGATATGCGCGGTAAGCGCAACGAACGGGGCACGATACTGGTAATGGTGTCATTAGCCATGATGGCTCTAATGGGCATGGCAGCCCTGACCGTGGACATCGGGCGGTTGGTCATCGCTGCACAGGTAGCCCAGGATATGGCTGACGCAGCCGCGCTTGGTGCTGGGCCTGAACTGCCCGACAGCAGCCTCGCCCAGAGCGTGGCGCTGGACCTGGTGGCTGTTAACAATAAGTTGGTGGGCGGCTTTCCCGCTACTTGTTCGCCCGACGACGGTGACATCACCTTCTGGGATCCCAATGATACTGTCCCGGGATTTGGCGAGCTGGGTAGTGCGGCCTGGGCCATGCGGGTTACCGCCCACGTCCACGTTGCTTACATTTTCGCGCGTGTGGTGGGTCTGGAGGGCGCCACAATCTCGCGTAGCTGCACGATCGCACGCATGCCGGTGGGCGGCGTGCCCATCTGCCCGATGTGGATAAACTATGGAACTGACTACCTGTACGGACAACAGCAGAACCTATTGATGGCTGACGGCCCGCACTATGAAAATATCCCCGGCTCCTTTGGCTGGCTATCGCCGCCCTCCGGGGATAAGAACACCTTCTCCGATCTGTTACGCGGATATCAGCTACCTGCGGAAATGGTGACTGCCAACTATGTGAGTATAGATGACGTGGTCACCGCCCGAACCGGTGTCGCTGTCGGGCAGTGGCGCAAGGCGCTGGAGACTGCCCCTGATGGCCTGGCTCGACTGGAGCGCGCAACCTGGGAGCAGTGGGCGGGAGATACTTTCGAGCACTTCCACAAGGGCAACCCACGTCTTATGATCGTGCCGATGGTTGAGTATCTGGGCGGGAACGGAGCAAACGCCGAGTTCCTGATCCATGC
>JALGTY010000085.1 GCA_029821145.1 Candidatus Zipacnadia bacterium | reverse complement strand
AGAAAGCCGGTGCGATATCACCACCTGGATCACATCACCGGCCGCGATATATTCCTTGGCCTGCAGGACGGCATCGCGGTGCCGGCTCTTGGTCATCGTTGACTTCATCGCCGTTGGGTCATCGGGGATTCGGGGCGTCAACGGCTGGCGCGGCTGCTCGGGCAGCGGGCCCTGCAAGGCCTCCACCAGCCGATCAATCCGCTCGGTCGCCTGCCAGTAGGCTGTCTGGGGATCATCAGTCACGTGAGCGTTGGCTACGATGCGCAGCCGGTGCATGACGTGATCAAAGATAACCAAGGTATCGGTGAACATCAATTCGCAATCGGGAAGCTGGAGGTCGTCGGGGTTCTCGTCGGGCAGGTCCTCGAAGAATCGAACCATGTCGTAGCTGAGATAGCCTACCGCACCGCCATAAAAGCGGTCCGGCGTGTCCGGGGGCACGAACTGGTAGTGCGACATGAGGTCCTTGACGATGTGGAGCGTGTCCTGTCCCTGCTCAAGTGTGCGCTTCTGCTCCGCGCCGCCGGCGGTGATGGTCACCTCCCTGCCGCGTGAGGCCAGCGACTGGTATGGCGCACAGCCCAGGTACGAATACCGCGCTACATTCTCGCTACCCTCAACACTCTCCAGCAGAAAACTGTAGCCATTGCCTATCTCGCTGAGTTTGAGATAAGCTGAGACCGGGGTATCAATGTCGGCCACCAGCTCACGATAGACCGGAATGAGGTTGCCGTGTTGCGCCTTCTCTATAAACTCTTGAAGCGTCGGCGTGTACATGCTCGGTCTCTCCTTTGAGGGCCGCAGGCCGAACAGCAGCGCCAGCTACTCCGGCATGGGTCGCGCTCTTGGCGCGATGACCAAAAAAGGCCGCTGGCGGCTGCTATCCGCCCACGGCCTTCTGAGATAAGGTTGAATCTGACTATGTACCAGGCGATACAAACGCAAAGGCCGCGAGCTTCGCGGCGAACCGGCTCACGGCCTCAGTCTTAATCCAGGCACGCTGGCGCCGGCTCGCCTAGGGCCAGCACCAGAAGCTTCCGTTCATGTAGTCGTTAGCATGAGTACTGTACATTTCTATCACTTGGTCGCGGAGCCTACCACGTACGGTCTAATGTGTCAAGCCTTTTTTTCTCAGTCGAGTGCAACTGGGCAATAACACTCTGTGGAAAAAAGTTTTCTCTCAAAGGAGGAAATGCCCGGCGCTGTGAACAAATTCATCACAGCAAACAAGGCTGGACACTTGAGAGGATGCTCCGAATGAAACCGATGCGGACCATTTCATTGATGCTTGCGTTAATCGCCGTGGTTGCGCTGGCGACTTGTAGTGCCTGGGCCGGCAGAGCGCCGAAGACCGCCGCCTATCGCCTGCAGACTACAGGCAACGTACAGCTTTCGCTACCCCCGATACCCGATCTCACCCAGGTCCTGTACCGCGATGCAAGTGGCAAATGGAGCTCACTGCCGGTGGATATCTCCGGTGACACGCTGCATCTGCAGATAGATGTGGCCAAGATCAAGAACGGTCGCACAATGATAGTTCTCAATGTGCCCGAGGGTGTGAACATGGACGACCAGGAGCCTCCCCGGGTAGTGCGGTTCGAGATTGATGGCAAAGACCACGGAACCGTCCAGACCATAGCTCTTGGTGGGATCGAAATGGCACCCCGCAACATCACCATAGAGGTCGAGGATGACCTCAACAGGTTGCAGACTCGCTCTCTGCTGGTGACTGTCAACGGCAGGCGATACACTCTGCGCGACGCCGGCGTGAGCTTCGAGCGCCTCTCGCCCGAACACGGCATCATAGCTGTGGACGTGGCGAAGCTTCTCGACTCGATGAGTAGCGACAACACAGTGACTGTGAGGATTGACGATTATGCCCTGGACGAGGATGCGCTCAATTGCTCGCTGTCTTTCCGCTACACTCCTCCATACAAGCTGGAGGACGGGTCGCTGCTTGCGGTGGACACCGTAACCTCCAGTTCGGGCTGGGCACAGTGGTGGGTTCTCGTGGACGGTGTCAAGATGGACACCAGCTTTGGCACTACCGCCGGCAATACCTGGCTTTCCGAGCAGAGCGCCCAGCCACACTGGATTCGTCTGGAGTTCCCGGAGGCGCGCAAGGTCAGCGGCGTGGCGCTATGGTGGGCGTATTACCAGTGCTACCGCACCTCAGTGGCTTACGAGGTGCAGACCTGGGACGGCGAGGAATGGGTCACACAAGTGAAGGTCAAGGACCAGAGCGAAATGCAGTGCTCCAAGCATACCTTTGACCCGGTCACTACTACGGCCGTGCGGGTGTGGCAGCCCTCGATGTCGGGCCATCCCGGCCGCGCCGACTACATGTGGGTATCGGAGATCGAAGTGCTCTGAGGCACTAGCTGTGCGACAGAACAACTAAAGCGCAGGCTCCAAGTCTGCGAATAACTCCGCTGAATATGAGGGGAAATAAGGTGAAATACCTGAGGTTTGTCGCCATTGCAGTCGCTGTCTCGTTGGCTCTTTCCGTGCTCGCTGCGAGCGGCGCACGTAGTGCGCCTGCGGTTCAAGTCTACCGCCTGCAAACTATGGGCTCTCTGACGATCTCTCTCCCTGTGGAGGCCGAGCTTAGCCGAGTGATGTACCGGAATGCCGCCGGGGCCTGGACGGTTGTGCCCGGATGCATCAAGAACGGCTTGCTGCAAATGGACATAGATCTTGCTGACATCAAGAACGGGCGCACTATATTGGTGTTAGGCGTGTCGAAACGGGTCAACCTGGACGACCAGGAGCCGCCAGCGGTCGTGCGCTTCGAGGTTGATGGGGCCTCCTACGGTGCCGTCAGTTCCGTCGCCATGGGTGGAGTGGAAAAAGCGCCGCAGAAGCTGGTCATCGAGGTGAAAGACGAACTCAACTGGCTGCGGATCAAGACGCTATGCGTAAGTGTCAATGGCAAGTCCTTTGAGCTTTCTCATCCAGGCCTCAGCTTCGAGCGCCTCAGCCCAAAGAGCGGCATCATCACCGTTGACCTCAAACAGCTCATGGCGGCCGTTCGTCGGCAGAACAATGTTTCGGTGCGTATTGACGACTATGCGATTGACGAAGATGCGCTCGCGTGCACACTTTCCTTCCGCTATGAGGGGCCTCACACGCTCGCCGATGGTACGGTGGCCTCAGTGGATAGCATCACTTCCAGCTCGGGGTGGGCCGAGTGGTGGGTGATATTTGACGGCTTGAAGATGGATGCCAGCGGAGGGACCACGGCGGGCAAGACGTGGCTGTCGGAGGGCAATGCCATGCCGCACTGGGTGCGTGTGGAGTTCCCGGAGCCGAGACAGGTCAGCGAAGTTGCGATCTGGTGGGCCTATTATGGGGGCTTTCGTAGCTCCGTTGCCTATGACATACAGACCTGGGACGGAGAGAAGTGGGTAACGCAGGTGGCTGTGAAAGACCAGAAGGCCACGCAGCTTTCGAGGCACACTTTTGAGCCTGTGACTACCAAGGCAGTGCGTCTCTGGCAGCCAGCCATGGCCGGCAACCCCATTGAGGCCCAGTACACATGGATTTCTGAGCTGGAGGTCAAGTAACCAGCCAAGAATACTCACAGACCACTCCAAACACGTACACGGTGAGCGAGGGGGGCAATTGCATTTTGAGTTTGCCAAAGACAGTGGCATGCTGTATAATCAAGTATGCTACTCATTGCTATAATTCGGTATGGTACAGGAGTCATTTGAAGTATGAACTCGACGATCCTCGAACGGTTTAGCGAGAAAGTACTGCAGATTGTACGCGCCAACGGCATCGGAATATTTTCCCTCTCGGCAGCAGATAACCGGCTCTATCCTCAAGTGCTGCGAAACGGCTCGACAGCCGTCGAACTGGACACAGTCGAACCCGTTGATATTGAGGATGAGACGGGGCTTTCCCTACAGATCTGGCAGGCGCTAGAGCAGGAAGCGCACCAAGTCAGTGAGAGGCCGCTTGACCTTTACGGTCAACAACTTCTCCCGCCGGTGTTGATTCTCCCCATCGTCTGGAGTCGCGAACCGATCGAAGAAGACGAAAAGCCACTGCGCCGACCCGTTGGCCTTATGATGTTATGGGACAAGCGCGGGGCCGACAAGTTCGATGCCGATGACCATGACCTTGCAGACACCCTCAGCGCCAACGCCGCTGCCCTGCTTATGGAAGAGCAGTTGGCTGAGTTCGATGATATTCAGGCCACCTTCGCCACCGTTTCCATCGGCTTGGTGCTGGTGGGCCTCGACGACCGGATTCTAGTTGCAAACCAGGCGGCCAGACAGATCCTCGGCCAGACCAACCTCACTGGTCGCCCCCTTAGCCAGATTGACTACCAGGACCAATTGGCACAATTGCTGGCAGACGCGCGTAGCGGACGTGCGGCACGAAGCACCTTCGTATCCCCCGACGGTGCCAACTTTGTCGCCAGCGGTCAGTCCACCAACGCTAGCCAGATCATCCTCGCCTTCAGCGGTTCTGCCGTGAACCAGGATGCCGAAGAACTGGTCGGTCAGGTGGCCCACGAGCTCCGGACGCCCTTGACCGTCATTCAGGGGAACCTGCAGACGGTGGAGGCGTTATTTGAGGCCGATGTCCAGCCAGAAGACGCTGAACTGATAACGGAATTTCTCAGCACATCACTAATTCAGGCCAGCCGCATGTACCGGATGATTGACGAAACCCTCAATCTCTCTCGCATTCACGTCGGCAAGGAACTTGAGCTGGACATCGAGGAGTTCGACTTGGTGGCAGCAGTTAATCAGGTCTTTCTCGAACTCGATGATCGCCTGGTTCGCTATGAGATGGCTACGGATATGCCTGACAGCCTGATGATCGAGGGGGATCGCGGGAAGATAATCTCCATAGCCGACAACTTTCTGAAGAATGCCGCCAAGTATGCCGACCCCGGTACCACCATTACGGTGCGGCTGAAGTCGGAGGATGGGATGGTGGCGCTTTCGGTAGAAGACGAGGGCATCGGTATTCCTGCCGACGCAATCGAGCGTATCGGCAGAGAGCCGGGCTTCCGCACCAGTGTATCCATGAGCCAGGCTGGCGGCATAGGCCTCGGGATGGTATATACCAGGCGCGTCATCGAAGCCCACGGCGGGCAAATGGAGATCGAAAGCGAACTCGGCAAGGGAAGTATCTTTACAGCCATTCTGCCTAAACAGCAATAGTAGCTTTGCTCTCTTAACCTCAAGCTCTCGAAAAGGGCCACCTCGAATGAGTGGCCCTTTTCTTATGCTTATTCGACAGGACTTTCGCCCGAGGCGCTGGATGATATGCCTCAGGGGATTTGCGTGCCGAATCGGTAGATGTGCGTGGGACCCATGTAGCTGCCTGCGACGGTCTCAAGCGGCGTATAGTTGGCCTCAAGTCGTGCACAGATGAAGCCGTGTAGCTCCTCCCCGCCCCCGTAGCGGCCACTGTGTAACATCCAGTCCACAAGCCCGTCACCGATGACCACGTACTCGGCCTTTCCAGTGAGCCACTCGTCAATCAGCTCTTTGTCATAGTAATGCCGCGCCCGAACGATATCGGGATCGCCACTGGCAGCGAAGAGGTATAACTGGTGTGTCAGTTCGGGAAAGAGCTTCCTTCCTGCCACGAGGAACTGGTGAGGATCGTCGAGCGAGAAAACAGTGGCATCCGGGGGTATCAGTCTCTCTATGGCTTGTGCGCCGACGGCTATCTGCTCGAGGTGTGTTGGCTGCCGGCCTCTAAGGGCGACCGGGATGCCGTTGACGAGCACCGGGGTGAGCAGAGCGACAATGCCAAGGCTGGCCAGTTGCGAGGTCACGCCCGGCGCGCGAGCAGCCCCCACCGCCAACATGAAACTCGCCGCGGCGGCCGCCGCCAGCGGAAAGAATATGTAGAAATCAAGCAGATAATAGACATTGAAGCCAAACAATATGCTACCGAACAGATGGGCCAGGTAGTTGGCTGCCGCTACGCAAAGCAGCAGCGCGATGCCGCTATGCCGAACCAGTATCAACCTGGCATCCGACACGCCCTGACCTGCTCTCCATAGCAGATATCCCGCAGCAGGAGCCAGCAGGATTATAGCCGCCAGGTGCCAGCGTAAGAACATCATCAGGTGCCACGCTATGGCTCTGGGAGTGGCCCCTACCGCCGCGCCGTACGGAGCAGACATATCCGCGGAGGTAAATCTGCCGAAGAAGATGACGTCCAGGAACTTGAAGGGCGCAAGAACGTAGAAGTAAACGCATACTCCAACTAACAGCATAATACCGGCCGCCAGGGCTGCGGCAGTGTGTCTGCTCTGGCTTCCATGTCGCCACCACAGATATATCCAGATTACTGCCGCGACCACGATCATGTCATGGCGGCAGAGCACCAACGCAGCGGCGGCTAAGCTGGCCGCATATAGACGCCACGGCCTGGGGTTGTCGGCGATCACAAGGTACAGAGCCAGCATGAAGAAGAATGCGGTCGGTGCTATTGCCAGGGCGCGGTAGTATCTCGTGACGGCACACAGATTGAATGCGAACAGCGCTACCACAATGATCGCTGCCCAACGGCTACTCAGGCGACCGGCCAGCCGAGCAGCGACAAGCAGCGTAAGCAGGGCGAAGAGCGTCGCCTGAATGCGACCTACCAGCACGCTCGGCCCGAACACCGCCTGGGGAACGCCATAAAGATAGTACAACAGTGGAAGCGTCTTAGCGTGGAAGTCGGCGTAGGGCCGCCAGCCGTGGGCAACAACCATCCAGCCCTCGTATAGATACCCGCCCTCGTCGTAGGCCGTATCGGCCCCCGGCACCGCCACCAGCATCACTGCGGCCATGATCACAAGACAGACCGCCAGGGCCGCCCAGTACCACCACGTTACCGCATCTCGTGTGCTATCCTCAGCCTCAGTATGTTGGCCTTGTGCGTTCACCGTTCTGCTCCCGATCAGACAGGTTCTAGAAAGTCGGCCGATATGGCTTTGGAAGCAACTGCAAGCCGCCGCCCAGCAGCCCCAGGAGTGTCACAGCCACCCGCTGCAAGACGGCTATGCCCAGTGCCGCCGGTTGACCCACGCCCGCCGCGACCAACAGTACAATATTCGTACCCTCTGCCAGCCCCAAGCCATTGACAGTTATCGGAAGCATCGTCACTACCGACATGGCGACCGTAACAGCAACACCCTCGGCCAGTGACAGATCAAACCCGAAAGCCAAGCACCACAACTTGAAGGTTAGGCCGGCGAGGAGTATCCCCACGCACGAGATAATAATCCCTGCTGCCAGGTGCAGCTTGTACTTGCGATAGTGGATAAGCGCCTGCGCCGTTTCGGTAGCCTTTTCGATTACCGTTCCAAGCCAATGCCTGCGGCTATCTTCCTCATGGTCGCCTGGTTTACCCCGGGCTGCGCGGGCCATCAATATGACCAGCAGGAAAAAGACCAGCGCAACTCCCACAAATGCCAACAGCAACTTACGGATGCCGGGCAGGCTGATGACAAAGGTGACTGCAAAACCCATTATCAGCAGTGCTACCAGACCCAGGACGCGATCTGTCACCACCGATGCCACTACCTGCGGAGCCCGTACTTCGTGGCCTCTGGCGACCAGGTAACTCTTCGCTGCGTCGCCGCCCAGCGTCGAGGGCATAAAGCTATTGTAGAATATCCCGATAAGCCCCAAGCCGAGGGTGTGGAGAAAAGAGTGGGTAACACCGATCGGTCTGAGCAGCACGTGCCAACGGAATATGAATGTTAAATAGGCGCCGAGAACGCTGAGCAGACCCAGCCCAAGATGGCGCGGCTCTGCCTCCAGTGTTATCGCCCAGGCGTCACCCAGCGGCACCTTGTAGAGAATGTAGGCGATCAACCCGATTGTCACAGCAACCTGCAACAGCCGCAAGAGCCAGCAAGGGCGGGCAATCTCTTTGTCTGCCTGACTATTTGTCCTCATACCAAGTGAATGAGCCCCCGCGCAAGCGGCTGAGCAATGGATGTAGCGGACGGGCAACGTAACGTCGGCAGGTATCACTGAAAATGACGTTGACAATCATCGGATGCCGGCACATCCAGGCTTCAAGCTTTACATAGAGGTTGCGCGTGGCGGGCTTGAAGTTCCGGGCAAGGTCGGCCACCTGCGCGCCAACTACCTCGATATCGTCTTCCCTCACGTCAGAGAAATTCTCCAGGAAATACTTCAGGTGCGCCACCTCGGTTGGCTCAAACCCCATAAGCCTGGCGGCCACCACGTCTGCTGCATCCGGGCGATGAGCGGCCAGGAGCAGATTCATTTCGACCGCTGAACCGTACGACGGCCCCTGCCCCTCCATAGCGACAATCCCGTCCAGCAACACGTACATTTTCTCACTGAACAGTGAGTTGATATCGGCCAGGATACGGTCCAGCGCATAATGGTAGCGGATGCGCATCGGGTCCGGGATGGCGCCAAACATATTCTTCAGCGAGCAGGTGATTACCGAGTACTTGTGAGTTTTTAGCTTTGGCAGGTTAATAATCAGGTCGCTGTCAAGCAGCGGGGTCGAAAACTTCACCGACTTGAGCGCCAATGCATCCGGAATTGCCACATCTATCTGCTCGGCCTCAGTAAGATTCACTATCTCGAAATCATAGCTTTCCTGCAAGTCGTAAATGCCCATGTGCTCCAGGGCCTTTGCAAGTCGTCGCCCCTTGAGGCGAGTGCCAACCTCGCTCTCGCCGATGATGACCTTGATGCGGAAATCTGCGAGGTAGATCAGAACACCTTCTATTACACGGGTGTCGGTGTTGCAGCCGGCGGCAATGTACTCGGGCACGTCAGATAGGAGGTTGGGCTTCAGAAAGACCTGGGAGACACCCCGTAACCTGTCGCCCAGGCCGCTGGCATCCAGCAATTCTCCCACTTCCGCCTGCACCGACTGTGCGCCCAACTGCCGGAGGAATACCTTGCGCTTCAGGTCCTCGCTGATTGCGTTCACTCTTTGCACCTCGATAGACGTCGCTTATTCATCGGTGTTAGGCCGCAAGTCCGACGTACGCGAACTGATAGCGAATGGCTGCTCAAGCTTTGATATGGTGAAGCGATACTTGCCTGAACTAGTGGCAGGGATGCTCTCGCAAATTTCAAACGTCAGCACGAATTCCCTATCCGCATGCTGATGGATCATGTCAGTCAGTTCGTTCTGCAGTGTCGCCACGTCAGCTCCCTCGGATGGCACAAGTCGTATGGTCAGATCGGTACGGGTTTCCTGCACGACCTGATATTGCTTCACAATGTCGCGGCCAGACAGCAGCCGGCCGAAGTTGTGAATGAAGAACTCTCCCGGTATCAGTTTGCCCGAGGGAGAGATGATCACGTCGGCGGTACGGCCCACTATGCGCTCCAGCAAAGGAGTCGCGCGACCACACGAGCAGAACCGTTCGCCAGGTACGGCCATATCCTCTACTTCGTATCGTATAAACGGCATCGCGTAGTTGTGAAGGTTCGTAACGACTATCCTGCCTGTTTGCCCAGCAGCAACAGGCTTGTCGTTAACGTCCACCACCTCGGTGAGATTGCACATCGGGGATAGATGCAGGCCCTCATGAGCTTCACATTCGTGGGCTATCAATCCGACCTCGCGGCCCCCGTACCGATCAAACACACGGCAGTCAAATGTCTCTTCAAGCAACTTGCGATCAGGTTGAGTGAGCGTTTCAGCGGTTGCCTGCAGAGCGCGAGGTGAGGGCCGCCGGCCACCGCAAGTTCTCAGAAACCTGGCGTACATGGTCAACGAGGCTACATAACCCACTATGAGTACCGGATCATGCGCGACTATTCGCTCAGCGTGATGTTTCAAAACTTCCTCAGACAGGCTGAATGTATCCACCCAAAGCAGATTACGACCTATGCGGTCAAACAGCTTCTGAGGCAGCGATTTGTGGGCGGCCGAATCATAATCCGAACCCCAGATAAACACCAGGGGCTCACCAAATCCATACTCACACCGTTCGTAGCAGCGCGCCTTGTCGGCCGCGCCATAGGCCCGGTACTGCTGGTCGAGTAGGAAACTCAGCGGAGCGCCGGTAGAGCCGCCCGTAAAGCTTCCCTTAACAGCCTTGGATGGCCCACCGCGCGCGATCAAATGATCCCGCCTACGTCGAATGATTTGCTTGGTCAACAAGGGGAGCTTGGGCAGGTCGTCGAAGGTCTGGAAGTGTTCCGGCTTCAGGCGGCGCTGTTGAGCCACCTCAGCGTAGTATGGGACCCGCTCAAAAGCGTGCGCCAGCAGTCTGCGCAAACGGCCCATCACGATGCGTTGTTGCTCTTCGCGAGGCAGATAGTCGAAGCGGTCCAGCTCGGCGCGTCTGGCGGCTGTGCCATCGGCCAGATGCACTAGCCTGGCGGCCAGGTTGACAACTGCGCTGTGGGCTCGTCTCAGCATAGACACAGTAAGAGCCAGACTCTGTCAGATTCAGTAATCAGGAAATTGCCGAAGAATACAGTTGCTCATAGCCGTTGACAACGGCGTCCCAGGTGAAGCAAGTCTCAGCGCGCTGGCGGGCATTGTGCGCCATCTTTGTGCGCAGCGGCTCATCTTCTATCAGACGCCGCAAGGCACCTTCGAATGCGTCCACATCGCCGGCCGGCACGAGCAGACCATCCTGCCCCTCGCGGACGATTTCCGGCACAGCGCCAGCGGTCGAGCTAATGATTGGCAGCCCGCACGCCATTGCCTCCGGGAATACCATAGCGAACGATTCTGCCTCGGTAGGCAATGCGAAAATGTGGGCCTCAGAGTAAACCTGCGGCATTTTCTCGTTAGGCACGTACCCCGCAAAAGTGACGGAGGCATCCAGCCCCAGCTCTTTGGCCCGTTGCCTGAGCCTTTGCTCGTAATTGCCTTCGCCGACGATTGTTAGTGTCACGTCATGCGTCACAATGCGGCTCAACGCCTCAAGCAGAACCTGAATGCCCTTTCTCTCCAGCAGCCGCGAGACGCACAAGATGCGCAGCGGCGGCGCAGGACGGTCCTCGTAAGGCACTAAAGGCCGAAAGAGCGATGCGTCTATCCCATTGTAGATAACGTCCATCTCGCAGTCTGGAAGTGTCCTCTGAGCAAGCTCGCGCAAGCCGTGCGAATTGGGAACTGTGCGATGCGCCTGCCGCCAGATGCGACGCGTGAGGGAGAGCAGCAGTTTATGGGTGACCTGCTCGGCATAAGGGTCATATCCGGGTACATCGGAGCCGCGCAGTGATACGATATACGGCAGGCCGATCTTGCTCTTCAGCCACAACGACAGCGGGCCAGTGGGTAGTGAGAAGAAGGAATGCGAAACATCAAAGCTCTTTTCGCGGATGATCCGCCGGAGCAAATTCCGTGCTCTGAGTACGTACTGGGCTGCTCCCTTCAG
>JALGTY010000544.1 GCA_029821145.1 Candidatus Zipacnadia bacterium | reverse complement strand
GCCGTGAAGCTGGTAGGGAACATGGTAGCTAGGGGCCTTGGGGAGAAGCTGCTGTCTGGGCCGACCGTCAAGACGAGTACGCCAGGAGGTGCGTCAAATGGCTGACCTTTCGAGTCTGAAAATGTCGGTAACGCTCGTGCCGAAGGAGTTCACGATCCATACCGAGTTGGTGGACGTGACCGACCAGGCTGGCGATGAGGTAACCTTCGCCTTTGGCAAGGCCACTGCCAGTGTTGTGTCCGATCTGTTTGTGGGCAGGCAGGACGCCGGGACCTTGACCGCCACGTTCAACATTGACGACGGCGTGGACCTGCTTGAGTGCGTGAGCTCGCTGCGCGATATGCTGGCGGCGAAGGCCGGCGAGACCCTGTTTGGGGAATTGGAGAAATGAACAAGAACACAATCAAGAGGGCCTATGATGTATTGGCGAGTGATCTTGAACAGGTCCTTGAGCGGCGCCATCCACTGTTCCACTGGCATGTGTGGCGTAGCGAGGAGATGATAAGCGCCGGCAAAATCCTGGATGTTATGGAGGTATCTGCCCGGCTGAGACTCAAGGTTAAAACAGACGGCCGCTGGAGCAAGCTGACATTGCGTGATAAGGAGTTCATTACAACATTGTCGGTTGCCAGGTCTCTGCATGACACGGCGGAATATATCCGCGATTCACTGGCAGGGGCGCTAGGCATGGAATTGCTTTGTCTATGCGGGGAGGAAACCGAGCAGGACTGAAGGAGTTGACCGAGCCCCAGTCACAGTAGGATTAACATTTGGCTGGGCCTTGGTTCAGATTCGGTAAAGATTGCACATAACTGAATAGCCGCGTCAAACAGTACGCCCGATTTTGAGCGCCAATGGTGCGCCCAAAGTCGGGCGTTTTTGTGTTTCGGGAGGGGAATTTATGAAGGTAGCATTTTTTGAAATCGCATATCCGATACTGCGGGATTTTCTACACTTGCCTGACGGGGTAGAGATTGTGGCGGCAACAGCGTCGCCAGGTGAAAGTACGCTCAGGCTGTACGTAAGCTCGCCGGAGTTTCCAGAGGTGTCAACGCTGTTCGCTGCCCCAGAGGCACAGCCGAGCTTTGAGACGATATACCACCCGACGGTGGAATTCGTAGGCTGGAACCTGAGAGAGTGACGGGAGGACAGATGAGCGAGCAGGATACAAGCAATACCCAGAGTGCAAGCGACAACCTGGTCTACGACCTGGGTGATCCGACTGTCGTGGCGGCGATCAAAGCAACAGTCCTGAAAAAGGAGAAGGACGGCCAGCATCCAGCCAGCCACTACCTGGTGGTCGAGGATGCCAAGAAGCCGAGCACCTGGCATCTCCGGGTGCGGGATGCCGAGGGCAACCTGGACCACCGGCTCATGGGCGCGGCCTGGGCGGCGTTGCACCAGGGATACCGGGGTCAGCGGTACGAGGGGCCGGACAAAGAGAAGGCCATCGCCAAGCTCAAAAAGCTGTACGAGCAAGAGGAGATGGAGCCGCCCGGCAAGTCGGTGGCGGTCAAGATGCTCTCGCGGGATGATGGAGGGGCGCTCGTCGGCGGCTACTTGCTGCTGTGGGGCGACCCGGAGCACAAAGATTTGCAGGGCCAATATTTCACGCCCGAAACCCAGTTGTGGCTGGAGAACTACCCGCAAGCGCCGTGCCTCTTCCATCACGGCTTGGACGATACTGTTGGCCTGGCGGCCATCGGTCACAGAGTCAAGGCCGTGCCCGATGACGTTGGGGTGTGGGTCGAGGACTGGATTGATACCAGCAATCGATACTGGAAGATGGTCGAGCCGCTGCTGGAAGCCGAGCGGTTGTTCTACTCGCCCGGCAGCGCCCGGCACCTGGTGGATTGGGAGGAGGACGGAAAGTTGCTGTCCTACCCGCCGGTTGAAGATACACTGACGCCGATACCGGCGCAACACAGGCTACGGCCTGTCGAGCAGATAAAAGCGGCCTACAAGGCCGCCGGCCTGGACCTGCCAGACCTGGACGAAGAGGTGAGCGGAGACGACGGGGGGCCGTCGTGCGAACCGGGTAACAGGGTGGCAGTTGTCAAGGCCAAG
>JALGTY010000543.1 GCA_029821145.1 Candidatus Zipacnadia bacterium | reverse complement strand
GAAATCGAGTGGCAGGTCTGGACCCACGGCGGGCACGAGCCGACTGAGGTTGATGCCTTGAAATGGGCCATCGAGGCCGAGCAGCGCGGCGCCGGCGAGTTGCTCGTCACCAGCATGGACGCCGACGGCACCACCGCCGGTTATGACATCGAACTGCTGCGGCGCATTTCCAGCAGCGTCGGTATCCCGGTGATCGCCTCCGGTGGTGCGGGCAGCGCCCAGCACATGTACGAGGCACTGACACTGGGGCAAGCCGATGCGGTGCTGGCGGCGAGCATCTTCCACTTCGGCCAGGTGACCGTCGGCGATGTGAAAAAGGAGCTGGCCGCCAAAGGCATCGAGGTCAGACTCTAGGCTGTATTATTCACACAAGACGCGTAGCTCGGCCTGCCCTGAGCTTGTCGAAGGGCAGGTGAGAACGCGAGTTATCGCGTTCTCAGCTTCCAGCCCGAGGTCGTTGGCCTATGACAGTGTGTCATTTTGTGCTACCTAGCAAGAACGGCTCTGCGTGCTCATAAACGGCTTGTCTGTCCAATCTTGCCAAGTCCCCCATTTCACTCACGAATAATCCACGGTAGTGCCGTGCTCGGCCAAGAAACCCCACACCCGCGCCGCGTAGTAGCAGTGCCCCTCCTCGCCGACATATAGCTCGAGGTTGGCCTTGGCGCCGAAAGCGTCATAGACAGCTTGCAGCTTTTCGTACGCCTCATAGACGCCCTCGATGGGGAATATCAGGTCATCTTTGCCGGCGATAATCAGCATCGGTCGCGGCGCTATAAGGCCGGCGACATCGTACATCTCGCACAGATCGAGCATCCCCGGGGCGTAGTTGCAGTCACAGTGGCGCATGGCGAGGATCGAGGCGCGGAAGGTGCAGAAGTAGCAGCTTGGCGCGGCCTGGGCAAAGCGCGTGTCTAGCGCCGCCGAAAAGAGCGTTGCGGTGCCGCCGCCGGACTGGCCCGTAATCATGATGTTGTCGCCGTTCACCTCGTCAAGGCTCCGGAGATAGTCCACCCAGCACATGCTATCATACACGCGCATGCCCAGGACGGTCCTGCCGACCATCAGCGCTCTCTGCGAAAGCTGTTGGCAACTGCAGCCGAGGTCATTCTCCAGATCGTCGTCCAGCATTAGCTCGCCAAAGCCGCGTAGGTCCGGGGCGATTGAAATGTATCCCTGCTTGACGGCCTGTACGGCGTAGTCGCGCTCGCCCTTTATCTCAACCGGACGGCCCTTGACATCCTGCTCGATGCCAGCGGGGATGACCTTGCCGGGGCCATGACCGTGCGGGCACAAAACGGCCCCGACCGGCTCGACGAGTGCTTTCGGCACGAACTTGTACGCGGGCAGCACAACCCCGTCGGGTACGGTCATGCGGATATACTCGCGGATGTGATCGCCCATGTCGCGGCTGCTGACCAGCTCGACTTCGAGCGGCCCACCCTCATAGTCAACTGCGAGCAGGTCGTACAAGTCTGCGCGCAACTCCTCCTGCCAGTGCTGGACAGTGCCATCGTAGTTGTGGAAACTCATGCGCAGCTCGGCGCCGTCCAGGATCTCTTCGAAGCGACGGCGTAGGCTTTCATTGACTCCTGGCATCGTGGCAATTACCTCCTCTTTGTACTGGCGGACAACCTACGCAATTACAGTTCTTCTGCTTCGGGGCCGCACCTGCAAGTGGCTCAACTGGGGCATGTTGTGCGCGGTCAATTGGGCCGATCAATCGGGATGAACCTGTTTTTGGTATCCCGAGGCAGGCGGTTGGCGGCACGGCAGGGAAATGTGTGCTCACCACTGAGTAACAGGGGAGAAATGAACATGCGTGGGAGTGTTGTTATTGCGACATTACTGCTCATATCACTGTTTGCTGGCGCCAGGTCGGCCGCGCAGCCTGTGAGGAGCATCGTCAAGTACAAGGCCGGGGCGAACCTGGTAGCCGGGGCGCAGATCGAGGTGTCCTCGGCGGCGGGCAAACCAGGGCAGAAATACTCCTATGAATCGCTGAATGATGAGGACCTCGGCACCTGGTGGGCCAGCGGTAGCAACCCGAAATTGCCGCAGTGGATCAAG
>JALGTY010000542.1 GCA_029821145.1 Candidatus Zipacnadia bacterium | reverse complement strand
GTAGGCAACCACCCAAACCTGCTGGGGGTCGACCACGGTGAATAGCGGTTGGCCGGGAGCTACCGTGTCACCTGGATCTACATATCTGCGGGCTACCACTCCCGCGAAGGGACTATCAATGACTTGTATGTTCAGTTGCTCGGCGGAGGTAGCGGCAAAGCCCGTGGGGGCGGGCGAAATGCGAGCCAGCGGAGCACCGTCCGCCACCCACTCACCTTCAGCCGCGTACACTTGCTTTATCTCGCCAGCAGTCTTTGCTCCGATGTTGGCTACCTTACCGTCAATCTCACCAGTGGCAGATAGATGCCCGATCAGAGGCGAGACTTGAGCAGACACAACCTCCACTAATGTTGGGTGGGGCCACGCCTTCCAGACAATAAGTGCTGCGATGACCATTGTAACTGCTGTGATGAGCCGCCACTTCCCCCGAGATCCAGGTTTCTCATTGCCTTCCGGTATGTGATTGGCTGTTGATAGCATACTGTTCATCCTTGCCAATGCATTTTCGCCCTGCTTACCTGATTATCCTGCCTGCTCCGCCCCCGACATAGCAAAAGCCACCTCGGCGGTGGCCTTTGTCTATGAGTTCAGGCTCAATGTGAGTCTGTTGCCATTGGTTTGGACCAACTCGGAGGCTGATAGGCGAGTGTCAGCCTCTGCACTGTCGGCTAAAAGCCCGCCATGAACTTAAGCTGGAGAAACTGCTGGTCATCAACTTCACCCAGCGGCTCGCCCTCCAGGTCAAGGTTAGGCTCATCACTGCGTAGAGCTTGCGCGTAGGTAAGCTGGACAGAGGCGTTTTCGCCCAGTGAGCGATAGGTACGCACCGCCCACAGGTTGTCAAATACGATGCCCGTCACCTGACAGTCGTACCACCAGGTGGGAGAGTCTGGATTAACGTGGTAGTAGCTGAAATGCAGGGGAAACTCGCCCAGATGCGTCCAAACATTTCCGCCGATGAACTCCAGATTGGTTAGAACTGGCCGTCGCTCCAGCCAGCGGTCCCAGTACAGGAGGTTTTGTGGGCGGTTACGCTGCTCGATCTTTACGTAGGGATGCAGCGAAGAGTACTGGACATCGTACTCCGCATCAACTCTTGAGTACCACCCTTGTAACCACAGATCGTCACTCTTGTACAGATCCAGGGCTATACCCAAGGCATCTGGCCGATGCTTCCTGGGATATACATAGCGGTTGGCATGATGGAATATCCACCCATACTCAGCCACCAGATACTTGTCGCCGCCGTACCGATAAGACAAGTCTGCCCCGCGCACGTCTTCCTGGCCGACACCGTCAGGTAGCCAGGTGAAGCCCAGGTCAAAGCGATCTCCATCATATTGTATGTGTGAGGAGAAGTAGCCGTCGCTACCTGGGTTGCTTGTAGGAATGGGGGCCCAGTTGTATGAACTGCCCCCGTAGAACATATCCAGATCCACATTGCTCAGGCTGAAGAGGCCATCAAAACGCCGCCGAAAGCCCTGCTGGGCACGACGCTCGTTGTTGACCACCAGCCCTAGTGCATATTGTTGGAACTGGCGGCCGAAGCGCCAGAAATCATCTTCTCCGTAGCTGTGTGCAATCCAGGCCTCGTCCAGCCACCATTCATCGTTGCCGTATGGCCGGAAGTAGTCAAATTCGAAGGGCTTGGGCGCGTTTTCGTACAGGGGGCCCTCCTTGATTTCTGTACCTAACACCGAAAGGGGCAAGATCCCGTCAGCAAACTTCAGACCGACCTTTGCCATGGTATTCTCGTCAATGTCGTAGCTGGCCGAGAACAGCACAGTCAGGTCGTCAGCTTCGGTGTCATGATCCAGTGCCCGCCCCACCAGCCCGATGCGATACTCGATGAACGCTTCTATCAGTGGACGACGTAGCTTCTCAAGGGCTGTTACTCGCTTCTTGAGCTGACCAACTTCCCCAGCCATCTCGTCCAGTCCACCGCGAAGTTCGCTGATCTCTTCGGAAAACTCGTCCATTAGGCGGTCAATAAGCTGCTCGGCCTCGGTTAGATCAGCAGTTTCCCCGCCTGGCCCAGGTGGGCCCTGCGGCCCGGTAGGTCCGGGCGGGCC
>JALGTY010000541.1 GCA_029821145.1 Candidatus Zipacnadia bacterium | reverse complement strand
GCAAGGAGAAGACGATGGAAAGCATGGTACGTGAGCTATCCGAGAGCCAGATTTACGAGATCAGGGCCGCCAGTGAGCACATCCTGGAGAATGTGGGCTTCAAGGTGGGGCATAAGGAGCTTCGGCGACGGTGCCGCGAGGCGGGAGCAGTAGTTGACGAGGCCACGGAGAATGTGCGGATGCCCGCGGCGCTGCTGCACGAGCTTCTGGCGCAGGTGCCTTCGTCATATACGATCGCCGACTTGCACGGCAATGAACGGGTCGTTGGTGGCCAGGAGCGCGATAACTACCACGCCATTGTCACCGACCCGTGGGTCGTAGACTACGAGACGCAGAAGCCGCGACGCCCAAGGCTGGACGATATCCGCCGCCATACTATGGTAGCACAGACACTGGACCAGGTAGCTGCTGTCAGCCTCATGGATTATCCTGTTACAGACGTTGAGGGCCCCACGTCCAATTTGCGTGCGATGGAGGAGCATCTCCTGCGCTACGGCAAGCATATCTATGTGTATGCCACCTCTTACGAGAGTTTTCAGCGCTGGCTTGAGATTGGCGACATACTGACTCAGAGCCAGGATTTGTCGAAAAGCAGACTGATGAGCGCAGCGGTGGCAGTCATCTCACCCCTGGTGCTGGCCAATTTGAATGCCCGCATGCTTCTAAGTGCGTGTGAGCACAACTTTCCCGTGATTCCTACCGTTTGTCCTACCGCGGGCTCTACGTCACCTTACAGCCTGGCGTCCAGCGTAGTGCTGAGCAACGCTGAGGCAGTGTTTGTGGCGGCGGTTACCCAGATCGTCAAACCGGGTCACCCCTATCTCTACTCGGTTGCTCCTTCCATACCAGACATGCGGTCCATGACCGATCTGTACTACACTCTTAACATGATGATATGGAACGCGGCAAAAGTCCAGCTTGGCCGCTCGTACGGAATGCCCGTCAGCAGCGGGTGTGGTGGCGCTATGACCTATCGCTACGATCTGCAAACCGGCGCGGAGGGCATGCTGTTCGCGCTGCTAAGCCGCTTGCAAAAGGCCGACTTCTACCACGGAATTGGCTCGTTCTACAACGCTCTGGGCATGTCAGGAGAGCTTATGATTATTCATACTGTCTGGCAGGACGTTGTGACATTCTTGCGCCGGGGGATCAATACCGACGCAATGCACCTGGGGCTTGAAAGCATCAAGCGAGTTGGTCCGGGGGGTAATTTCCTCACGGATGACCTCACACTGGAATTGCTGCGTAGCGACGAGTTCTTTTCTCACGATCTGCTGGACTACTCGGGCGAGCATAGCGGAGCACCCTCACTGCTGGAGCGGGCGCACGCCAGGATTGAAGAGATGGTGGCGGAGTTCGAATCGCCCGTTCCAGAGGGCGTTCAGCAGGACTTGCGCGCCTTTTTCCGCGCGGAGTACGCTAAGCTACAAGGATGAGCAACGGAGCGCTCAGCGCTGTCCCCGTGGTCCGATGTGTAGATGACAACTGTATCATCGGCGAGGCCGGGCGCGAGGAGCGGCTTGGGGAGTGGCGGGACGAGCGCCGGGGACTGCCAGAGCCGCGCAAATACAAGAAGGTTGCCGAGGGGTTCCCGCTGGAGCGGCGTAGGTCGTAGTGGCTAACTGATGCCAGACCTTGAGCTATACAGCAAGCAGGTGGCGAGTAAGTGCGCCTATAACTTTATGAAGGACAGATTGACAATGAGCAAGAAGTGGCTGTGGCTGACAATTGGCGCAGTGGCTGTGGTGTGCGCATAATGAAGTTGCCTCCACAGCACATTGACGCGCAACAGGAATCAGACAGCGGCACGTCAGATGCTGACTGCATCCCCGGGTTGGTCAGCGTCATCATGGCCGCCTACAATTGTGATGCCTACGTGGGTGAGGCGGTGAAATCCGTATTAGCGCAGACCTATCAGAACTGGGAGCTGATTGTGGTAGATGACGCATCAACCGACCAGACCGCCGAAATCGTCCAGGAGTTTGCGAACAGGGATGCACGCATTCGGCTCTTGCGCAATGAACGCAACGTCGGCCCGGCCGTGTCACGCAACCAAGCTATCGCTACCGCCCGGGGCGAG
>JALGTY010000540.1 GCA_029821145.1 Candidatus Zipacnadia bacterium | reverse complement strand
CCTAACGCTCACTCTCAGGAGGCATTTCTTGATAAATAATCCAAAACCTCTCAAATTAGTGCATAATATAAGTAGGAAGCCTGTCGTCCAGGAAGGCTAGGAAGAAGGGCCGTGCCACTCTAAGAAACTTGAAAGACAGGTGCGCTTGCATGTGCATTTCCTTTGCAGGGCACAAGGTAAGTAATTACGCCATTTCTTTGCTGACTTCAGCCATTGCCATGAAGTTGCGGGCGGCTTTCTCGGTGTAGGTGCCGGAGGCGGTGCCGCCCAGGACGAAGCCGTCGGGGCCTGCCTCCTCGATGCGCCGGCGGGCTATCCTGCGGACGCTCTGCTCGTCGAGCTTGTCAATTACCTCCATGTCATCGAGATTGCCGACGATGCACACCTTACCCTGCAATCGCTCTTTGGCCTTGGGCAGGTCGGTGTCACCCCACGGTGCGGCCTCGAAGCAGTCGCAGGCATCCATGCCGATCTCGATGAGCAGGTCCAGGTAGTCCATCAGCGGCCCGTGGTTGTGGTTGTAGGCCAGAGCACCGTATTCGTGCATCACCTCACACATCTGCCGGTCCGGCCCGACAACCAGTTCATTAAACGCCTTTGGCCCCAGTTGCGTTGAGGCGTATTCACCGCCGACTATCCTGAATGCGTCGAAGCCGGCTTTGCAGGCCGTCTCAAGCGACTCGAGGATCCGCACCGTGGCCACATCCACAAGCTCTTTCATGGCGTCGGGCGCGTCAATCCAGAGCAGGCAGAAGTCTTCGGGCGAGAAGAATTCGGCGGGCACGCAGATCGGGTCTATGCAGCCGGCCAGCACTACGGCTTCATCTCCTACCCGGTCCTTCCAGGCATTGAAGCTGGTGGGGTCGGGCTTGACCGGCTCGTAGGGGATGGACAGCAGCTTCTCCACATCGTCGGCGGTTTCGCACGGAAACTCGGTGGTGGCCGAGGTGATGTCGGTTCTGGTGACCACGCGCCGCAGCGGCCCGTGCGGGGTCTGGATGATGGTGATGGTACGGTTGCCTTCGTTGTGGGATTCTACTTGGACTGCCGCGCCCAGAAAAGATATGCCCGACCCGCCGGTACTGGCGATGAAATCGGTCTTGCGGATCAGCTCATCGGCGATGGCGGAGTCGTGGTCCAGAGCCCCCATTCCAAACGGCGCGACAGGCACCCGGTCCGGCGTCCCGCACGCAAAGGCCGTCATCAAGCGTTCCTTAGAGGTCATTACTGGGTCTCCCCACCTGGATTGCGTTAGTTTCGATTGCGGGCTAATCGTAGATTGGCGAAGGATTTCGTGGAGGTGACGGCAGGCACCTTCGTGGACAGACGCGCCGGGGAAACTCCAAAACAATCGGTCAGGCCGGAGGTCTATTGCTCCAGGCGGAATACCGAGATTCCGCCTTCGTCATCAGTGCTATCATCCGTGGGAGGCGGCTGCGGGACGGAACCACCACCCTCGCCGGAGGAGTCATCATCGTCACGGTCTCGCCACCACCAGTCGGAGTCATGATGCTGCGCCTCTGGCACATTACGGCGGAGCGTGTTCTCACCGAACGTGGTATGACCATCGCGCACGATTATCTCCCACTCGCACGAGGTGTACGATGGGTGTGAGACCCGTAGTGTGTACCGCCCCGGCTTGACCTCGAAGAATGCGTAGAAGCCGTCATAGGAGGTGCGTGTGGCTCTCTCAGCTTCAACAAGAACGACCGTGGCCCCGGCTACGGCCTTGACAACCGGATCGCTGGTCCGACCTGACAGTAGATACAGCAGGGAATCGGCAGCGTCAGCGGCGGTCTGGCCGGCGTCGCCGTAGATGTAGCCGACGGCGTCCCCCGTGGCGGCAACCTCGAAACCCCCACAGCCGATCAGCAGTAGCGGCAATACTATCAGAATGCTCAATACACGATAGCGCATCGTGCACACCTCACCGGCCCTATTGCCCTTGTATGCGTTGGCGGGCCTTTGCCAAGTTGTCGCGGGCGGCTTTGTAGTCGGGTTTCAGCTCAAGCGCCCTTTCGTATTGGCCTGCAGCCACCCGATACATGTACTTGGCCATAAATAGGTTACCCAGGTTATTGTA
>JALGTY010000539.1 GCA_029821145.1 Candidatus Zipacnadia bacterium | reverse complement strand
ATGGAGGGGAATCAGGCGGTGGCGGAGGCGATGCGGCAGATTAATCCCGACGTCGTCGCCGCCTACCCCATTACCCCCTCTACTGAAGTCGTCCAGACTTTCGCCCAGTTCGTCGCCGACGGCGAGGTGGATACTAACTTCGTGGCGGTGGAGAGCGAGCACTCGGCGATGAGCGCCTGCACGGCGGCGGCCGCCGCCGGTGGGCGGGTGATGAACGTCACCTCGGCCAACGGCCTGGCGCTGATGTGGGAAATCCTCTACATCACCGCTTCGCTGCGTATGCCGGTGATTCTGACGGTGGTCAACCGCGCGCTGTCGGGGAATATCAATATCCACTGCGACCATTCCGACACAATGGGCGCGCGCGACGCCGGCTGGATTCAGATCTACGCCGAAAATGTCCAGGAAGCATACGACAACCTCATCCAGGCCGTGGCTATCGGCGAGCAGATGGAAGTGCGCCTGCCGGTGATGTCGTGCCTCGACGGCTTCCTGGTCAGCCACTCCTACGAGCTGCTCCAAGTGGAAGATGATGAGGCAGTTCAGGAGTTCGTGGGGCCGTATGAGCCCCGCTATCCGCTGCTGGACGTGGCTAATCCCCTGACCATGGGGCCGCTGGACCTCTATGACTTCTACTTCGAGCACAAGCGCGACCAGTGGGCTGCCTACGAGCCGGCCAAGCAGGCGGTCATCGAGGTGGGCGAGCGTTTCGGCAAGACATTTGGGCGCAGTTACGGCCTGTTTGAGGAGTATCAGCTTGATGATGCCGAGATTGCTATCGTCGCTATGAGTTCGATGGCGGGAACTGCCAAGGATGCAGTCGAGACGCTGCGCACGGAGGGTGTCAAGGCCGGGCTGCTGAAGCTGCGAATGTTCCGCCCCTTCCCGGCGGAAGAGCTGGTCGCGGCGCTTTCCGGATTGGATGCGGTGGCTATCTGCGACCGGGCGGCTTCCTTCGGGGGAGCCGGCGGGCCGCTGTATGCCGAAATCACCTCGGCGCTGTATACCGCAGGGGTACAAGTTCCCACTGTGAACTACATCTACGGACTGGGTGGCCGCCAGATTGCGCCTGACGAGATCATCGGTATCTACCGTGACCTGGAGCAGATTGCGGCAGAGGGCCAGCCTGACCAGCCGCTGCAGTTCATTGGTGTGCGATAGTTGGGCAAACCACAGTCCGCCGATATACACACGCTTTAACAGGAGGATCTATCAATGGCACGATTGCAAGAGCTAACTGAACGACCAACTCGCCTGACCGGCGGTCACCGGCTATGCCCGGGATGCGGGGAGCCGATTGTGGCACGGCAGGTGCTTATGAGTACCGAAGACCCAGTAATTGCTGTATCCTGCACCGGCTGTTTCGAAGTCTCCACGACAATATTCCCGTATACCGCATGGGCTATTCCATGGCTGCATATTGCCTTCGAGAATGCCGCGGCGACCATCGCCGGTATCGAGGCAATGTACAAGGCACTCAAGACGAGGGCGGCCAAGGGGCAGCCACTGCCCGACTACATTGACCCCGACGCCGATTACAAGTTCGTGGCCTTCGCCGGTGACGGAGGGACCTACGACATCGGCATTCAGGCGCTCTCTGGAGCCGTCGAGCGCGGTCATGATTTCCTGTATGTCTGCCTCAACAATGAAGCCTATATGAACACTGGTATCCAGCGCTCCTCGGCGACACCGATGGGTGCCCATACCACCACCAGCCCGGCGGGAAGCGTTCTGCCCGGCAAGACTATGCACCGCAAGGACCTAACCGCGGTTATGGCCGCCCACGATATCCCCTACGTCGCCCAGAGTATCCCCGGGCGCTGGCGCGACCTGACCACCAAGGCCGCCCGCGGCTTTGAGGTGGACGGCCCTGCCTTTATCAACGTGCTCACGCCCTGTCCGCTGGGTTGGCGCTGCGAGCCTGCGCTCACCCCGGAAATCTCGCAACTGGCCGTGGACACCTGCCTGTGGCCACTCTATGAAGTTGATCACGGCGAGTGGAAGCTCAACTACACGCCCAAAGAGAAGAAGCCGATTGAGGAGTATCTCGAGCTGCAGGGTCGCTTCCGCCATCTATTCCGCGA
>JALGTY010000538.1 GCA_029821145.1 Candidatus Zipacnadia bacterium | reverse complement strand
CTGGGCGGCCAGCTCTTTGTTCATTACCCCGTAGCCCAGCCGCCAGCCGGTCATTGCGTAGGTCTTGGAGAAGCAGTCAAGCAGAATAGTATGCTCCTTCATCCCGTCGAGCGCCGCGATACTTTCATGCACGCCGTCGTACAGAACAAGTTCATAGGGCTCGTCTGAGAGAAGCATTATGTCGTGCTCCAGAGGGATTTCAGCAATTGCCGCGAGGTCTTCATGGGTCAGGACACCGCTGGTCGGGTTATGAGGCGAGTTGATAATGATCATCTTGGTCTTGTCAGTAACCAGGTCAATCAGTTCATTAACATCGAGACGGAACTCAATTTCCTCGCGGAGGGGAATGGGGACCGGCTTGCCGCCTACAAAGTTAATCATAGATTCGTAGATAGGGAACCCTGGGTTAGGATAGATAACTTCGTCACCGGGGTCAACCAAGGCGGTAATACCCCAATAAATGATGGGTTTGCCACCGGGTACAACTACCACTTCGTCGGGGGCAACCGGGAAGCCGCGGCTCTGCTGGATATGGTCGGCGATCACCTGGCGAAACTCCGGATCACCCGCGCTGGGGCCGTAATGGGTCCAGCCGGAGTTTAGGGCCTCACACGCTGCATCGATGATATGTTGAGGAGTGTCAAAGTCGGGCTCGCCGATTTCCAGATGGATGATTGGCTTGCCTTCGGCTTCGAGTTGTTTGGCACGGGCGAGTACGTCAAAAGCAGTCTCAGTGCCCAGTCGGCTCATGCGCTCTGCCAATTGCATACACGTTACCTCCAAAAGTGGGAAACAGCCAGACAAAATGATAGTCGCTAATATCTGTCACGAGATGGTTTGAACGAGTGTCGGCGCAGCGTCTCAACTTCTTCCAGAACTCGGCCAGTACCGACTGCCACTGAGGATATTGGGTCCTCGGGAACGTTGACAGGAATGCTGGTTTCCAGCTCCAGCAGTCGGTCCATGCCGGACAACAGGGCTACGCCCCCAGTCAAGGTTATACCGCGTTCGATGATATCAGCGGCCAACTCCGGTGGTGTACGTTCAAGAATAGATTTGACTGCGTCAACTACCTGCGATAGATTCTCGCTGATAGCTTCACGGACATCCGCTGAGTTGACCGTGATAGTTTGAGGCAGACCGGTGATTACATCCCGGCCCCGCACTTCCATAGTCTGCTCGTCATCGATGCGTATTGCCGAACCAATTTCCATCTTTACCATTTCTGCTGTCCGCTCGCCGATGTCGAGGTTATACAGGCGACGGATATACCGAGTGATGGCCTCGTCAAGGTCGTTACCGCCGATTCTAAGCGAATCGCTGACCACCACGCCCCCCAGGGAGATCACAGCTACATCGGTGGTGCCGCCGCCAATGTCAACGACCATATTCCCGCCGGGCATAGCAATAGGCAAGTTGGCACCGATTGCGGCAGCCATCGGCTCTTCGATTGGAATGGCGTCGCGCGCTCCCGCCGAGCGTGCGGCGTCCAAGGCGGCACGCTGCTCTACGCTTGTCGCGCCCGAAGGTATGCAGATTACCACCAGAGGTCGGAAGATGCGCCCGCGTGTTCCGCAGGCCTTACGGATAAGGTAGGCAAGCATCTCCCGAGTGATTGAATAGTCAGCGATAACGCCGTCGCGTAAGGGACGAGTGGCTACGATGTTGCCCGGGGTCCGCCCCAGCATGGCCTGGGCTTGCTGGCCGACGGCTCTGACCTCGCGGGTGCGTTGGTCAATGGCTACTACCGATGGCTCACGGATGACAATTCCTCGCCGCCAGGCGTAAACGACAATATTGGACGTGCCCAGGTCAATTCCCAGGCGATCTCCTAGGCCAAGCATAGCCATTCCTTGTTGTTGTCGCTATCTCGGCGCACCATCGGTGCGCCGGCCGCTCGGAGCTTGGCCTCAAAGTTTTCGTATCCTAGATCCAGGAACTCAGCGCCCTCAATGACAGTCTGGCCCTCGGCACACAATGCCGCCAGAACCAGGGCTGCTGCTGCCCGCACGGCGGTAGCCTCTACGGGTGCGCCGGTCAATTCAGGTACGCCCTTGATAATGGCGAGCTGTCCGGTGATGCGA
>JALGTY010000084.1 GCA_029821145.1 Candidatus Zipacnadia bacterium | reverse complement strand
CTCGCGTATCGGCTCCAGCAGAAACTCGTCAATGCCAACAAGGTCCAGGGCCATGATACCTACGCGCACGTCGCCATCATCAAAGACCACCACGGATGCTTCGAGGTCGTTATAGGCGCCTTCGGACGGCTCTGTCCGCGCTGCAAAACCGGTCAGCCAGATCGGGCGGTCCGGAGTAATCGTAGCATTGGCGATGCCGATTTTCATCATCACTATTCATCTCCGAGGTTGCGTTATTGTTTGCGTGTGACTTTGGATGCCTGATGCTACTTCCCCGTACGCAGGAGTACGCCCTCCTGATCGCGAATGATTCAGGAGACTGTAGGTGATGAATGTGCCTGACCGAGGCTATTACTGTGGCGGGGCAGGCTGTGGTGGGATACTGCTGGTGCTGGCGGTCTGTGTGCTAGTTGCCAGCGGCTTCGCCTATCGTTACGGCCCACACTGGCCGTACATGCTGTTGCGTGCCCGCGCGCCCGGCGTGATCATTCACCACAGCGCTACAGCCGCCAGGGCCGGTGGCCGCAAAGTCAATGCTGCCCTGATAGATGAAGCGCACAGCCGACGCGGCTGGGAGATACGCGACAGCCACGAGACCTATCACATCGGCTACCATTTCGTAATCCTGCCTGACGGCACGGTCGAGCGCGGGCGGCCGGAATGGATGCCAGGTGCACACGCCAGAGCCAATAACCACTATCTCGGCATTTGTCTGGTCGGCAATTTCTCGTCCCAGGCCAACCCTCACGGTGCCCAACAGCCGGCACGTCCCACCGCCGCCCAGCTTACAGCGCTCAACTCGCTGCTGAAACAGCTCATGCAAAGGCACGGCTTTTCGCCTGAGGATGTCCACGCTCACAGCGAGTTTGGAGCGACTGAGTGTCCGGGCGACCGCTTCCATATCGAAGAGGTCAGGAGGCGGCTGGCACAAAGCAGTGGCCAGATGTAGCAAACCGGCATTGTAGGCGGCCCGTAGGCAGCAAAAAAAACTTCTTCTGCCAGGAGGAGTATCAGCGGAGACAGCGAATAAGCCTTCTTGGTGTGCGAACTTCGTATCTGATGACCGCTTCGCAGGAGGCTCGGGAGGGATAATATGGAGACGCGTGTGAGCCCGGCTGTTGTTGTGGTAGTGTTGGTACTCGTGGCGGCAATACTGTTGGCCCTCTACTATGGGGTAGTCGCAAAGAACCACGGGACCCAATCGGAAGAAGGGGCCGGCGAACTGCCAATGCCGCCGACGAACTTACCTCCCGACATAGATGCTGAACAGCCGGCGGCTGAAGAAGGCACTGCCGAGCAGGGGGCCACTGCAGAGCCGGCAGAGACATCAGATGAGGCCGCCGCCGAGGAGGCTCCTGCCGAAGAGCAGCCACCAGAAGCGGCTGAAACGCCTGCAGGGGATGTGCCTGATACCGGTGAGCAAGGCGCACCCTCGGAGACAGACGACGAATAGACAAAGGTAGCCGCCTCCGCCATTTGCGGGTGCCAAGTCTATGACAACAAAGCCGACCGCCACGGAGGTGGCGGTCGGTATCGCGTTCTTGTTCAAGCTCTGCAAGCTGTCAGCAGACCGACTATGTCCTAGTCGGCATTTGCCGCCTGGGTGGCGGGGTCTGTCGTTGGCTCCTCCATCTCGGGCTGAGGGGCCATCGCCAAGCTCCAGTCAACTCGCACATTCAGCGGGAAACCCCCCATATCCACCTGGGCATTGAAGCTTGCATTGCCTCTGGCCTTGGCGACTACGCCGCTTTCTAAATCAAAAATCCGCGACAAGTCGGTTATGGTCAGCTCGCCGTTATTTATCGGCACCGGATCGCCGTAGCCGAGGGGATTGGGCGCCTTGAAGGTAGGCACGTGGATGGAGACCTGCGACACCAGCAACGCATACCGCTCCGCCTTGACCTCAACTAACTTCGTTGTAACATTGAGCGTAATCGGCTCTGTCCTGGGGGCGAGCTGCAGCAGCGGGCTAACCTCCCACTCCTCCCCGATGGCAACGGGATGGTCTGAAAACCTGATCAGGTGACACAGCACAGCCAATAGTTGGGTGGGTATTCCAGCTTGGTCGAGCTTGGTCAGGTCAGCGGTCTCAAGCTGCTCGATATCAGCCTCCCCCAGCGGCGAGAGCTCGAGAGCCATGCAAGCCTCCTTGTTGCCCGCCATCGGCTGCCCGTTGAACTCCTGCTGGATGTCAGTAAGCTCAAGCGTCATTGTGAAGGTTTGCGTCTCGGCGTCTAAAGCCGTGATCGTGCATTGCAGGTTGCTTTTCATCCAGCCCTCGATACCCAGCGGGTTGTTCTCCATGAACACACCATCAACCTTTGCGCTCAGGTCCTGCTGCACAACGAGTTCTGCCTGCGGGTTGTAGCGCAGGTCGTACTTCGTAGCTGGAGCTTCCTGCGCAAGCGCAGCCCCTGCCAGTAGTGCCACAATCAGAACACTGACAATACATGCATGTTTCATTTCTCGCCTCCGAAGTTTCTACAGCACACGGCGGGTGTGAGTTCAAATTATCTGCAAAGTCAGTACTCCTCTGAAAGGGTTGCGAACCCGCCTCATTTACCAACGCGTAGCTCGGCCTGACCTGCGCGCTATCGCAGGTCAGGTGAGAACGCGAGTCATCGCGTTCTCAGCTTCCAGCCCGAGAATGTCCTTTATCAATGCCGTTGCCGTCCAGAGAACTTGCATCAGGAGCGTACCACTTCTTCCCGCTGCCGACAATCTAAACTCGCACCGCACACCGCCTGCTTGTGTGCCGATAGCCGTGCGTATATAATACAGTAGTGCCTGGATCCTGTGAAGTCTGAATCTCATGGCTGCGAGTCTGCATGCAGTCACGTTGTAACTCAATGCCGTGCTGCTATTATAGAATGTAGTAGATGACAAAAGCAAGAGGCCTGAAAGATGAGAGCCGCAGTGCTGGTAGCCGATGCCGACGCCGTACCTGAAGACTGGGGCCTGCTGACCAACATGCTCGAAGCGGCATGTGAAGAGTACGTGGTGCTGTGCGCGGTAGAGATGCAAATTCCCGCCGGCCAACCGCGCCATAACATCGAGCCCAGTGATCAGCTCACCGCGCTCAAGGAAGCGCTGGTCTGGAGTCGGGGGCAACCGGTTCTACTCATTTCCTCCCAGCTCGTTGCGCCCTCCGCCGAACTCGCCCGCTACCTGGAGTACGTCAAAGCCGGCTACGACGCGGTTGTACCTATGATAGACCAGCAAACGCCCCAGCCGCTTTTCGCCATCTACACCCCCACCTGCATGAGTCACATTAACTCAGCCCTGCTTAGCGGGAAGTTCTCCATCAACAACCTCCTGGACGAGCTTGCCGTCAGGTACGTAGACGCCAGCGAGGTCGCCAAGTTCGGAGATGCGGCCACTATTTTGTCCTGCAGCGGCTGACGAACAGCCTATCTTCCAAGCTAAACAAAGCGCCTCTGCCAGCCACTGCAGGGGCGCTTTCTTGCTTGAGTTATGTGGGTAGGATACTTTCAGCGGTCACGCACAGTTGTGCGAGCCTTTAGCTCTGCTTGAATTCCGAAATCAGCGCCTCGATGCTGGCCTTGGCATCCCCAAACAGCATGCGGGTATTATCCTTGTAGAACAAGGGGTTGTCTATGCCAGCAAAGCCTGACGCCATTGACCGCTTCAGCACAAAGACGGTATTGGCATGATCCACATTGATGATCGGCATACCGTAGATGGGGCTGTCTTCCTGCTCGCGGGCGGCTGGGTTGACGACATCGTTGGCCCCGATGACGATGGCAACATCTGTGTTGTCCATCTGTCCATTGGCGTCGTCCATCTCCATGAGTTGCTCGTACGGCACGTTGGCCTCGGCAAGCAACACGTTCATGTGGCCGGGCATGCGGCCGGCCACCGGGTGGATGCCGAAGTTCACATCTGCACCATTCTCTTCAAGCAGTTGGGCTAATTGGTGCACCGCGTGTTGGGCCTGCGCCACGGCCATGCCATAGCCGGGCACGATTACAACGGAGCGGGCCGCTTCCAATATGTAATAGGCCGACTCGGCATCTATCGGCTTGACCTCGCCCTCGACGGCTGCACCCTTGCCTGCACTGACTCCGAAGCCGCCAAACAACACGTTGCCCAGCGACCGGTTCATCGCCTTGCACATTATGCTGGTGAGTACCAGGCCACTGGCACCGACCAGTGAACCCGCCACGACAAGTACCGTATTGTTGATGACAAACCCGGCAGCACATGCGGCCAGACCCGAGCAACTATTGAGCAGCGCGATAACAACCGGCATGTCGGCCCCGCCGATGGGCATCGCCATGACTATGCCGAAGACCAGCGATAGGCCAACCAGCACCAGGAATACGATATGCGTACTCGCCGGGCTCAGCATGAACATTACGCCGCAGGCGATAGCCGCGAGCATCACCACGGCATTGACAGTCCGTTGGCCCGGGAAGAGCAATGGTCTGCCGGCCAGCTTCTCTGCCAGCTTCCCGTACGCGATCAGACTGCCGGTGAAGGTCACGCCCCCGATAAGCACGGCCAGGAAGATCCCGACTACCGTAACCAATGCGGGTGCGTCGTGGAGCCACGCCCATCTGCCCTTTTCGTACTCGCTCCAGGCGACCAGGAGGCTGGCAGCACCGCCGAAGCCATTGAACAGTGCTACCATCTCGGGCATCGAAGTCATCGCAACCCTCACCGCCGCGACTACGCCGATAACCCCGCCGACAACTAATCCCAGGATGATATAGGTATAGTCCATCTCCTGGCTGAGCAGTGTCGCCACAACCGCCAGAAGCATCCCGAAAGCTGAAATCTTGTTGCCTGTCCGCGCGGTCTGCTGACGGCTGAGCATCTTCAGCCCGATAATGAACAGCACAGCGGCAACGATGTAGCCCAGACTTATGATGCTGTCACTGATCACGCCCCATCACCGTCCTGCTTCGTGCTGAACATGCTCAACATGCGGTCGGTAACGAGATAGCCGCCAACGACGTTGATAGTGGCAAATGCCATCGCTCCAATGCTAAGTACTATCCGGATGGTCTCGTCATCGGTCGTGCCCGCAGCCACCAGCGCGCCTACAATCGTGATGCCCGAGATCGCGTTGGCGCCGGACATCAGTGGGGTGTGAAGCTGTGAAGGCACCTTCGAGATCAGCTCGAAGCCCAGAAGGATTGCCAGCACAAAGGTGAAGAAAAACAACATGCCAACAGACATTGCGCTACACCTCTTCAGTTGTTCTTGTTGCGGACATTCAGGAGCATCTGGTTGACGACCTGTCCGCCGTGGGTGACGACACATCCCTTGATGATCTCGTCATCAAAGTCGAGGTTGAAGCTCTTTTCTTCTTCGCTGTAGAACTCCTCGACTAGAGCGGTTATGTTAGCCGAATACATCTGCGACGCGTGAACAGCCACACGGCCGGGAAGATTGGCCAAGCCGATGATCTTTACGCCTGCGATATCCACTTCCTTGTCCAGCTCGGATCCCTCGATATTACCGCCGGACTCCACGGCCAGGTCAACCAGAATACTTCCCGGCTTCATCTGCTCAAGGATTTCGCGGGTGACAATACGTGGTGCAGGACGACCGAAAACCTGGGCAGTGGTGATGACCACATCCGACTGGATGCAAACCTTCGCCATCGCCTCCTGTTGCTCTTGCTGTTGCTCGGCGGTTAACTCTTTAGCGTAACCGTCCTCGGTCTGGCCCGTCTCGCCGAGGTCAATTCTCACAAACTCGGCACCCAATGATTCGACCTGCTCGGCAACTACCGGGCGAGTATCGAAGGCCGTGACCCGGGCACCCAAACGCCTGGCCGTAGCAATTGCCTGTAGCCCGGCAACGCCGGCACCAATTACGAATACTCTGGCCGGCGCTAATGTGCCGGCCGGCGTCATCATCATTGGAAACATCCTGTCCAGTCGCTCCGCGCCCAGGATTACGGCCACATACCCCGCTAGCGATGCCTGGGAGCTGAGAGCGTCCATCTTCTGCGCGCGCGTGCTCCGCGGGATCATCTCCATACTGATAGCGCTGACGTTGCATCTCGCCAACTCGTCAATGAGTTCCACTTCAGTGAACGGTTCCAGGTAGCTTATGTGAATACAGCCCTCTTTGAGTTGTGCTACCTCCTCAAAGGGTGGCTTGTGCAGGCGCAGTACGATATCCGCATCGGAAAGCGACTCTCGCCGGTCGGTGCTGACCTTCGCGCCGGCATCCTGGTAGGCCTCGTCGTCGTGCCGCGAGGGCTCACCCATACCGCTTTGCACGGTGATACGCACTCCCTTGTCCACAAGCCTAGCGACATCAGCGGGTACTATCGGCACCCGCTTTTCCCTGGCATCAATTTCTCTTGGTACAAAAACCTCCATGCAACATCACTGGCCTCTCTGTAGCTCTGCTATAACAACAGGTCTGCAGTAACGACAACCAAGGGCACTCTTGGACCGCGTAAGTAGTCCGCCAGTGCCCCTGCTTTTGCACCATTCTACAACTCTTTCAGCCGAGTTCTCAAGTGTCTAACCCGAATAATCCACCAGACGCGTAGCTCGGCCTGACCTGTGCTTCGCACAGGTCAGGTGAGAACGCGCGCATACCCAGGGCTACCCACTCCGGAGGAGTGGGTAGCCCTGGGTCAGCGTTCTCAGCTTCCCGTTCGACAGGCTCACGGCCCTGAGCAACGTCGAAGGGCAGCCCGAGGTCGTTGGTCTATTCTTGCGGCGGCTTGACGATCTGCGGCGTGATGATCAAGGTCCGATTGGCTGACAGCTTCTCACGGTATAAGCGGTCAAAGCCTTGCAGAGAGTGGTTGAGCACATAATTGTCGCAGTGCAAGCCGGTGATGACAATGCTCTCGCCCTCGCCTAGCTCAACGGCGGTCTTGGCCGACTGGTATCTGGTTATCGGCACCGGGCGGCACTCCGAGCAGCACAGCTCACCGGCCCATTCGGTCAGGCGCGGACGCATCACCATTGCTATCGATCCGTCCTGTCCAATTGTCGGACGCATCCACAGCTCGATGCCCGCAAATATGGCCTTGTCGCAGTAAAGCGAACGGTAGCGGGCCAGGCAAGGACCGACCCCGACGCATGCGGATCCGGTGAATTGGCAACACTTATAGGTGGCGGGGACGGGCACAACCTCGCCCAGCGCAACAATTGCCTGCGTATCGTTGACCACCGTGACCTCGCTGCCGAGGACGTGCAGCTTCGGACTTCTGCTTTCCAGGTACTTCAGCGCCACGTTCTCCCGATCGATGCTGTAGCGACACGTCGGCACCTCTGCCGTGCTGTTGCCCAGGCTCTTGTCGGCTATCATCGGCTCCAGTGGGGTCCACTCAAGTCCCCAGCCTGCCACCCCGAGAGCCGGCACGTCCACCTGCAGCACCTCCAAGTACACCGCCAACCGAGGTATGTCGTGAGCCTGGAGGGCACGCTCCGCCCTCGCAAGCGCCTCGGCTGTGCCGGTCAGCGCGATCGTGTTCGCGCAAAGGTCAGGACACGGCCGCCTCGCCAGCGCGGTGGCTGGCTCTGTTGACAGCGGAGCGCGACGGCGCGTATAGGTCCAGGCGCATGCCCCCTCGACCCGCTGCCGGTTGGTATCGGGCAAGCCATCAATGGCTTCTCGCACCAGGCCGGCCGCAAAATGCGGGAAGAAGTGACGGACCTCCATTTCGGTGCGCGTCTGGCCCCATAGCAGAGAAACCAGATAGCCGGCGTCCGAATGTTGCGGCGTAATCCATTGCACCTCGTGCGCCGGGGCCTCCGCGGCCTGCGCGATGACCACGGTACAAAGCACTACGACCGCTGCAACTACCAATGCACTTCTCATAGCATCCCTCCTGTTTGCACAGTCGCTCTATGTTACTACACAAAAAGTTCAGTTTCAACTCTAAATACCGGCCATTGCTATATTCACAGCAGGTGGGAGAACCGCGACGCCAAACCAACAGTCTCGCAGCAGACTAGCGTACCGCCTGGTGCCTGACTATCTTCGGGGTTACGACCAGGACGGGGTGAGATGTCATCCGGCGGTAGTGGCGGCTGAACATACCGCCGAATTTCTCGTTGATTTCGTCAGTGTCGCGCAAAAGGCCGCCGATGACCATGCTTTCGCCATCGGCCACCGTCACGATTGTCCTGACGGTCTGGTGGCGGGTTATCGGGATCGGGGAGGAGAACGGAATCGCCACCTCGCCGACCCACTCGGCAAGCTCAGGCTCAAGCTGCATGGTGACCGTGTCATCGGCATTGATGCGCGGCAGCACCCAAAGCTGTATGCCCATGAAGATCTCGTTTATCTCTTGCCTGGTGGCCACCCGGTTGCCAAATACATCATATTCGGTGACCGTGGTGAAAAACGGCATGGTCTCGCCGAAGACTACGATCGCCGGGCTGTTGTTGAAGGTGGTGACATTGGCGCCCTGCACGTGCCTGCCCCGCGAACTGGTCTCAATCGCGCTCAGGGCCACAGAGGTATCCTCATAGGCAAGCCGCACCTGCACCCCACCAGCCGCCTGATCGCCGCCACCGGAGGCCCGCAGATCGCCACGGGTCCAGAACCACGCCAGCCCCCAGCCCTCGACCTCCTGTTCGGGCAAGTCCACTGACCGCACCTCAACATTGACCATATCCACCGGCCGGTCGAACAGGGAGATAAGTTCCTCAAGCTCCTCAATGGCCCTGCGCGTGCCCTTGACGACCATGGCGTTCTGGCTGGCGATCACCAGCGGCCGGCCATAAATGCCATCAGGCAGCATGCGGCTCAGACCGCCGCTCTTGGACGGATAGGTCCTCGTGTCCGATCCCTGCACCCACCTGCCTTCGTTGCGTGGCATCCTATCGGCGGCGTCATAGATCAGGTCAGTGGCGAATTGCTGCAGGAAATCAGCGCCGTCCATTGCCCGGGTTTCCGGCCCCCACAGCATCGTCACCAACTGCTCGGCATCCATAAAGCGGGGCGCTATTCGTTTCACCGTGAAGCTGTCGGCAGCCAAGGGCACCAGGCCTGCCAGCAGCAGCCCGGCAGCAGCGACCGCGGTGGTCAATTTCGTCATACGCGACATGGGCAAGCTCTCTATCTTCTCCACCATATTGGACTATTTCCTTAGACATCTATTCGCCGCTCTGAGTTCGTTATCCTGCCGTGCCGAAGGAGCACGGCGGCGCTTTGTCGAATATGTATTCGCAGGTGCCTGGTTGCGTGAATCCGCATAGCATCATTGCCAGCCCGCGTCTGGCCGCCGTTGCCGTTGCCCCCTCTCCCTGTGGGAGAGGGGGACGGGGAGTGAGGGCGCCTTCCGCACAGTGCCGCTCTAGGGGACTGTCCCTTTAGGGACTGTCCCCGCCAATCCAGTGGATACAGCTTTTTCAAGGAGACTGCTTATGGCCCCGCGCATCGGTTTTATCATCATCGGACACCCGGACTACCAGAATGACATCGGAGAACACTTTGCCAGACAGGCAGTAGAGGCGCTGCAAGCACGGGGAATTGAGGTCGTCTTTGACCCCGTCTCCCATACCGGCGCGGTCGAGGCCGGCAAGGCCGCCCGCGAACTCATCAAGCAGGACCTCGACGGCGTTATTGCCTTCCTCGGCACCTGGATCGAGTGCTCCACTGCCCTGGCGGCCATCCGGGAGTTCGAGCACCTGCCCTTCGCCATCTGGGGATTCAACATGTTCGAGTGGGAGGGCAAGCGCAATTCTACGGGTTCGTTCGTGGCCGTATGTGTGCTCAAGGGCGCGCTCGACCGCATGGAGTACAGGCACAAGAATCTCATCGGGCTACCCGGGGAGACCGACACTATTGACAGCGCGGTCGCCTTCTGCCATGCCGCACACGCGGTGCAGAGCCTCAAGCGCACGCGGCTGGGGCTGGTCGGTTATGCAGCGATGGCGATGTACCCGGGCACCTTCGATCATGTGCTGTTGCGCAGACATATCGGCCCCGAAGTCGTACACTTCGATAGCTACACTGTTATCGAGCGCGCTAAACAAATCAGCGAGGCCGAAACTGACGCTGCCGTCGCCGAGATCGCCGGACAGGCCGACGTTCAGGCGACCGCTGACCGGCTGCGCAAGTCGGTCAATATCGGGCTGGCGCTGATGCAGCTTTGCCAGGAGAATGACCTGAATGCTCTCAACGTGAAATGCCAGTACGAGTTTTCGCAGCAGTACTGCATGACCGCCTGCCTGCCGATCTCGATGACCGCCGACGCCGGTATCATCTCGGCGTGCGAGGGCGATGTCATCATCACCACGACGATGGCGATACTGCATTTCCTGTCCGACCAGGTCATCTACTACGGCGACATCCTCGACCTGCAGGGCGATCAGATGCTGCTTTCCTCGTGCGGCTTTGCGCCGTTGAGTCTCGCCAACGAAGGCGACGACATCATCATTCAGGAATTCGGGCACAAGGGCTTCGATGGTCTGATCTGCTCGTTCACGCTCAAGCGGGGGCCGCTCACCTTCGCGCGCCTGGTCGAGGGCAGCCACGGCGACTACCGGCTCAACTACGGCACGGGCACCGGTGTGGATACCGAGCTGCGGCAAGGGCGCTTCCCGGGCCTGGAGGTCAAGCTCGACGGCTCACCTGAAAAGCTCATCGAGACGATGGCCTCGCAGCATTTCGCAATCTGCTATGGTGATGTGACGGAGGGGCTGGAGGACCTCTGCCGCGTCCTGGGCATCGAAGCCGTGCGAATATAGCGTAGCTCGCGCCTCGGTTCCAGGGGACAATCCCTAAAGGGACAGTCCCCGCCGATTGACGCGTAGCTCGGGCTTCCAGCCCGAGTCGCCGTGGCCCTGAGAACAATGCCCTGCAGGAGAGCAAACATGCCTCTTTTCGGAGAACTTACGAGTCCTGAGATTGCACGATTCATAGAGAGAAATGCCCTGGTGCTCCTGCCGGTCGGCCAGACCGAGGAGCATGGCAACCACCTGCCCGTCAACGCCGATGTGCTCATCGCACAAAGCATCACCCGCGCGGCGGCTGAGCAACTCGAAGACGAACTGCCGGTGCTGGTGATGGACGCGATATGGGCCGGCTATTCAGGCGTCGAGCTCGCAAAATGGCCGGGCACTGTGAGCGTTGGCACCCGTGTGATCGCGGATTACGTCTTCGGGATAGTCCACAGCCTCACAGAGATGGGTTTTCGCAAGATCGCCACCGTAAACGGCCATGGGCATCACCCGGCGATACTGGAGATGGTAGCGCGTGAGATCGCCGATGCCACCGGTGTGTACATTGCCTGCGTCGAGGCGGCGAAGATGGCCGCGCCGGCGGTGATCGGAGGACGCAAGTCGGAGCCGGGCGGCTGCATCCACGGGGGCGAGTTTGAGACCTCGCTGCTGCTGTATCTCGGCGCGCGCGTGCAGATGGACAAAGCCCACAGCGATGATGTCTTCACCTATCATTCGTCCAACTTCCCCGGCGACGGCTTCGCCGGCTCTAAGACCGCCTTCTGGTCAACCTGGGGCATTCAGC
>JALGTY010000537.1 GCA_029821145.1 Candidatus Zipacnadia bacterium | reverse complement strand
TGAAGGCGAACCAGGGCCAGTAGATGTGGTCCCCTTCGGGTGTTTCCGACGAGAAGTATTCGAACGCGTCGGGTTGTATCGGGAAGAGCTGGGCTCAAATGCCGATCTGGATATTTTCCAGCGAGTGCGCCAGGCCGGATTTATGATCCATCTGGATGCACATATCCAGGCGACTTACTTTGCGCGCCCGGATCTGCAATCACTTGCCAGGCAAATGTTTCGCAATGGGCGCTGGTTCCCCGCCCATTTGAAAGCAACACGCCCCCGACACCTGGCTCCGTTGGTCTTCGTCCTTGGGGTGATAGGCCTGCCGCTGCTTAGTCTGGCCTGCCTGCCGCTCATCTGGGTGTGGGTAGCGATGGTGGGTTGCTATGTGGTGCTCAGTGCGGTTGCTGCTGCCCGCATCGGAGCTCGCCTGAGAAACGTGGCTATCGGCGCGAGGGCAGCGGTGGTATTTCCGGCTATGCACATTTCGTACGGCCTGGGCTGGCTGGTGGGATTTGTGAGCCCCGATGTATGGCAAGCACGCTACGGAAGCCACCGATCGCCTCCGCAACTCAACGCCAGTCGGACCCTGACCAGCCTTCGATCATAGGACCCTCCGGACATTCCCCTCGGAGTTACGCCTATATGAGAAGCAGGCCGATGACGGCGACCGTCGGCCGAGCTTGCTGACATCAACCCTATCACGCCGTCGACCACTTGCCCGCAACTATTAGCTTGGGCGTAAGAATGGCGTTTGCGATTCCCCTGCAACGCTGCGCAGTTGTGCTCTTCTGCTCACCATCCTCAAATAGTCTATTCAAGACCGACTGCATTGCTGCCAATAGTACAGTAGCAGGGCTGTAATAGGTCGGGGGCAGGCTGGATCCGTGCCAGCCAGCAAGGAGTGTTCGCGGCACGGATAGTGCTGTGTATGGTAGTAGCCGTCCGTGACAATGTTGCGCGCATGGCTGGATGTTGATATTGGTGCCTTGCGCACCCGCGGCCTGTTGCAGGCAGGGATCGCCGAAGCCTTGCCACTGGTTGACTTGGGGGGGCAGCTCACGTCACGTTTCGGAGCAAATCGCATGAAAGACCAATCCGCGACGCATTCAAACGCCGAAAGGGGCTTCACCTTTGGCTGGTCTGTGGGCGCCAAGCTGACCATCATATTTCTGACGTTGGCCATCGTTCCGATGTCTGTCACTGCTTACTACAACCTGACTCACGCTGAGGATCATCTCATCAACGCCACAAGAGACAACCTTGTGGTGGTGTCAGACGGCATAGCAGGTCGGATCGCCCAAATGCTGACCGATAACCTGCGCACATCTGCGGCTCTGGCGGGCGAAGCAACAGTGGCGAGATTCTTGCTCGCTTCTGAGCAAGAGCGGAAGGCGATGAGAGCAGAGGTCTACCAGACGCTCCAAAACTTCGCCGACACCCACCCCGACTACGATGCTCCCGGCGTATTGGACGCCAACGGCATTGTGATCGCCTCGCTTGCAGATATTCTCGTGGGTAAGGATCGCTCCTTCCGCGACTATTTCCAAGCTAGTATCCACGGCGAGGCCTACGTTTCCGACATTTTGGTCGGACGCGGTACTAAGCGGCCAGGCGTCTTTGTCACAAACCCGGTTGTCACAGCCAAGAACAAGGTCGTGGGGATCGTAATTGTCTGGTTGAAAGGCGCTGCCATCACCAGCATTATTGAGGAAGTCGCGGTGGGCCAGGAGGGCATCGCCTACCTGGTTGACCAGGACGGTGTGGTGGTCGCTCACCGCAACTATGAGCTATTGTATCACAGTCTGGCGGAGCTAATGCCGGCGGCGGTTGCCACAATCTCCGAGACCATACGCTTCGGAACCGTGGAGGGCACCGACACGCCACTGATTCCAAGCAGTCTGGGGATGGACGACCTCGCTCACGCCGTGATGTCAGCGAAAGGGTCTGGTGCTCGCCGTTACTACTCTATAGCCGCTTACACGCGGGTAGAAGAATATCCCTGGACCGTGGTGGTGGACGTGCCCCAGTCCCAGTTTCTGGCTCCTCTGTGGCGGTTGAGGTCGGTGGCCTTGGCGAGCGTAGGAGTGGTGGCAGCAATAGCTATCGCAATCTGTGTGCTGCTGGTGCGGAGCATAACGCGTCCCATCGCTCGCCTCACGTATGTGGCAGCATCTGTGGAGAAAGGCCAGCCGTTCGACCCATCGGACCTCGAGGACTTAGTGTCGGGCCACGACGAAATTGCTCGACTTGGTGGCTCATTGAGCAGCATGATTTCTGCGCTTAAGCATGAAATAGCCGAACGCAAGCAAACAGAGGAGGAGTTGGCACAGTATCGCGACCACCTCGAGGAGCTGGTCGAGCAGCGTACCGCCGAACTGCTTGATGTTAACAAAGAACTGGAGGCGTTCTCTTATTCGGTCTCCCACGACCTGCGCGCACCGCTGCGGGGGATGGACGGCTTCAGCCAGGCGCTGCTGGAAGATTACGGCGACCAACTCGACGAGCAGGGCAAAGACTACCTGCAGCGGGTGCGGACGGCCAGCCAGCGGATGGGGCGACTAATTGACGATCTGCTGGAACTGTCCCGGATAACTCATAGCAGAGCGAGATAGCCGAGCAGAGCGCAGCGGAGTTGCGCCAGCCCGAACCTGACCGCCAGGTTGAGTTTGTCATCGCGCCAGGGATAATCGTGGAGGGCGACGAGCCGTTGCTGAGGGCTGCGATCCAAGAATTGCTGGCTAATGCCTGGAAGTACACCAGCACCCGGCAGCAGGCGACCATAGAGTTCGGCGCCACCCAGCAGGATGGGGAAACAGTCTATTTTGTACGCGACGACGGAGTAGGCTTTGACATGGCCTATGCTGACAAGCTGTTTGGCGCTTTCCAGCGGCTGCACAGCAACAAACAGTTCCCGGGCACGGGTATCGGCCTGGTCACCGTCCAGCGGATTATTCACCGTCAC
>JALGTY010000536.1 GCA_029821145.1 Candidatus Zipacnadia bacterium | reverse complement strand
TGTCCCCCCATCCGAACGACAAGAACTGTCGGGCTAGAAAGCCCGACCTACGCGCTCAAGGGTTTAGAGGTTGCCTTTCGGAGGGGCTTGCCGAACGGCAGTCAGCCTCACCGACCGCCGTGAGACTGGCCCGCGCGTGCTCGCCCCGCATGACTCGGCCAGCCCTACTCCGTCGCCATCCCCTGCCGGGCACGTCACGTCAGTCTCGCTCAGCAGGACTCCTCCCCAGCATCGCGAACCTTCTAGCTGTCTCAAGCCATCGTTGGGAAGGGAGCGATTCTCATGTCCGTACGCATCGCCTTCTGTCTGGCACTCCTCATCATCTTTGCCTCGGCGACAGTGGCCGATGACAACCAGCGCGTGCCGCCCTATGGCGTGATCCAGTTCGGCTTCGGCTCAATGACCAGACCCGAAGACCGCGAGTTCATGCTCAGGTGTCACGTCAACCTCTGCGAAAGCGCCGTCTATCACGGGGTCAACGAATGTTTTGGGCCACGCGATCGCGACAAGATAGAGGACCTTTGGGCCACGGCCAGGCAGAAGGTCGAGGAGCTGCACGGCCTGGGTGTTAAGGCGGTCTCCTATGTCTACGGCAATTTCGAGGACCGCACCGACCTGTTCGACTTCTACGACAACCGCTGGGATCAATTCGAGGACTACCTGGGCCCCAAGCCGCCGGACCCGATGGAGTGGGTCAAGCGCAATGCCGACGGCACCCCCATGCCTTTCCAGTACGCCAACCGCAAAGGCTACTACATCTGCCCCAATAACCCCTACTGGCTGCAGTATCTCGACGGCGTGCTGCACATGATCGCCGATGCGGGGCTGGACGGCTGCCGCTACGACGGCCCCATCAATCCGTGCCATTGCAAGTGGTGCGCCGAGGCCTTCGGCAAGTGGCTCCGAGGGCGCTACACCGCCGGGGAACTCAAGGACCACTTCGGGATCACAGGCGATGGCCCGGTCCCGGCTCCGAAAGATAAGAACGATCCGCTGATGTTCCTGTGGCGTCATTATTGCATGTTCCGCCAGGGCGAGACGGTTGCCGAGACCGCCGCCGAGGTGCGCAAGTACAATCCCGATTTCATCATGAGCTACAACTACTGCATCTGGGGCGCGCGTCTGGCCGGCTCAAGCCGCAATGAATACCTCGCGCGCGCAAGCGACTACGGCCTTATCGAGGGCAACTTCAACGCCACGGCCCACTCAGAGGCGGGCCGCAAGCACAGCGCCTCCGCTGACTGCAAGTACCTGCTCGCCTCCAGTGACGGCAAGCCGGTGGACCTCCACTACTACATGTATCCGCTTGAGCGGATGCGTACCAAGGAATTGCAGCGCCTGCCCCGGCAGCAGGTCGCGGGCCTGGCGAATTTCTGGCGCGCGGCTATCGCCGAGGGCATGGCCGGCGGCTGTCCGTATCCGATAATGGTCTCCCGCGCCCATCACAATATCCGCCAGGACATTGTCGCCTACAGCGATTTCTTCTATCGCATGAGGCCGTATCTCACCGGCGCTCGCACCTATGCCAACATCGCGGTCCTGGCCTCCGTCAGCCAGACCTGCGCCAATCTCCCCTCTTATCCGCTGTCCGTCTCACGCCATCTCGCCGACCAGCATATTCCACACAAGATCGTCATCGAGCGCGACCTTACTAACGAGGGCCTGGCGGAATATGATGCCCTCATCTTGCCCGAGGCGCGACTGCTTTCCGACGACCAGGTTGCCTTCCTCAAAGATTGGGTTCGGAGCGGCCACGGCCTGGTGATGTTCGGGCCTGTAGCCACACGCGACCAGTACAACGAGGAGCGCGAGGTCTCGGCCTTCGCTGATGTACTCGAACTCGAGGACGGACAGTTCCCGGACGAGCCTAAGAAGGCCACGTATGGCGAGGGCCGCCTGGCCTGGTTTCCGACACCTAAGCTCCCGACTGACGCGCGTTGGCCGTTGAGTGATGAGGCCACGCAGGGCCTTCGCCGGCTGCCCTCGGCTCTGCATTGGGTTGGCGGCAGTGGCTTCTCAGGCTACTTGCGCGGGCCGGACATGGTCGAAATCAACCTCATGCGTAGCCCGGACAGCGACGTCCTGTTGTGCCATATAGCCAACTACAATGTCGAAGTTCCCGATCGAGTTCAGCCCTACCAGGACTTGCCGCTGGAGATTGCTCTGCCCGATAGGGCCGCCCCGCAGCGCGTACTGCTCTTCTCGCCCGACCTGCCGCAGGAGCGACAGGAACTACCATATCAGACTGTCAAGCGTGGCCGGCAACGCCTGGTCACCATGACCATTCCCGACATTCACATTTATGACCTGGTTGCTGTCGAACTGGCAGGTCAGCGACCGGACCCGCCAGCCGACGCCAGGCCGCCGGTCGAGCTCTTCATCACCGGGCCGTCTCTCGCCGCACCGGGTGGCGAAATACAGCTCACGGCTGCATTCCGCAATCGCACCCAGGAGGCCGTCAAGGACTGTCGCATCACGATGAAGGTGCCGCCCAAGTGGGACGCACATGACAAGACGCTCACCGAGATGGCTGCCGTGCCGTCGGCGAGCACGCAGCAGGACACCTTCGATGTGACAGTGGCACAGAGCGCCAAGCCAGAGACCGCTTCGGTTATCCAATTCACTGCCACCTACACGTTCGCCGGCGAGCAGCTAACCGACAGTGTGAAACATCGCA
>JALGTY010000535.1 GCA_029821145.1 Candidatus Zipacnadia bacterium | reverse complement strand
CGTTTGGGTGCGCAGAGTCCGCGACGACAGCGTCCTGCGTGGGCCGGCCTCCCAGCGCCCGATACAACAGGGCGCTGCTCGACGCGGCCCTTCCGAAAGACAAGAGCAATGGTGACAGGCGGGACGCCTATCCTACCAAAGCGTTGTCGAAGTGCAACGGCGAGTCGGGCTGAAAGGCCGGCCTACGCGATGATATTAGTGATATTTTCTACTTTTCTGCGATATGACCTTTGCCCGGGCATTGCCCGCCTGCTGCACTGAGCAACCCAATTTCGGACTTGCATGAGCCCATGTGGTCAGGTGATAATAGGGAGGCAGGTAACCCCCTGCGGATAAGACAGAATGCCCGGCAGGACGGGCCGGTCGCAAATGAAAGGGTTGAAGTGAGTTGAAAGGGAGTCTGATGGTGGTCATAGTAATGTCTTTGATGGGCGGTGTGGGGTGCGCGCAGCCTATCTTCGACTACGTCAACAAGCCAGATGCCGCGTATGCGTGGGAAAAGACGGACGAAACGGAGCTGGCCTCAGGCACAACCGTGACGCGGCTGACGCTGACATCGCAGGTGTGGCGTGGCATCACCTGGAGGCACCGGCTGCACCTGCTGGCACCAGCCGATATGACATACCCGCGCACTGCGCTGCTGCTGATCACCGGTGGCAGCCCGAATAATAGTGAAATCTCTCAACTGGCGACTGTAGCAGGCTTCATCTCCGCGCCGGTTGTCATTCTCGGCGACATTCCCAATCAGCCGCTGTACGAGGGTCTGCGCGAGGACGCCCTCATCGCATTTACGTTCCAGAACTGTCTGGAAAGCGGCGACACGACCTGGCCGCTCTTGTTTCCGATGACCAGGGCGGCAGTTAAGGCAATGGATGCGGTTGAAGAATACACCCAGAAGGAATGGGAGGTGGCGGTGGACAGCTTCTTCGTCACCGGGGCCTCGAAACGCGGCTGGACCACCTGGTTTACCGCCTGCGTAGCGCCGCAGCGGATCAAGGGCATCGCGCCGATGGTGTATGACAACCTCAACCTGGCGGCGCAGATGCCCCATCAGATTGAGGCATGGGGCGATTACAGCGAGCAGATTGATGATTACACGCAACTGAATCTGCCGCAGATCATCACCACCGAGAAGGGCCGGGTATTGACTGCGATAGTTGATCCGTACAGCTATCGGGCGCGCGCAACAATGCCGAAGCTGATTATCACCGGAACCAATGACCGCTACTGGCCTCTGGATGCGGCGAATCTGTACTTCGATGAGCTGCCCGAGCCGCGCTACCTCCTGTATGTGCCTGACTCGGGCCACGGGCTGGAGGATTTGGCGCGCGTGATCATGGCACAGGTGGGCTTCTTCGCCGCATGCACCGGACGGGCCGAGCTACCGAAGTTGAAGTGGGAATATCTTGACGGGCGGCATCTGAAATTGAACGTCACTTCAGACCTCGCGCCGGTGCGGGTCCGGCAGTGGACGGCGTCATCTCCTACCCGCGATTTCCGGGAGGCCACATGGAGCAGCAAAGAGCTGAAGCCTCATGGTGGCACCCATACCGGGCGCGTGAAGTACCCCAATAAGGGATATAACGCGGTTTTTGCTGAGGCAGTGTATGATATTGAGGGCCGGCAGATGCCGCTTTCGACCAGCGTTGCCATCGTCGGGCCGCGCTGAAAAGGCCGCTCGCCGGCGGCAGTTTGAGTAGGATATGGCGCTGCCGTGGCGAAGCAGGGCTATAGAGAAAGCAACAGCCATGCCCTGGGACGCTTCCAGGGATTTGTGAGCAGATCTCATATCAGTGAGGTGATGAGGAGATGCTTGGGATGCGTTTGTCAGTGCAGGATAAGTTGTTGGTCGTGGCGCTGGCGCTGTCGGGGCTGATCTTTGCCCTCAGCGTGGTGTGCTGCGGGAGCTATGTGCCTGCCGCAGGCCCGGCTTACGGCGACGACGCCACCACTGAGGAGGAACAGGTTTACACGATCGGCGGCGAGGGCGGTGAGGTGAGCATCAACGGCAATGTGGTGCTGCGGCTGCGCGTCGGGGCCGGGGGCTTCACTGCCGAGGAACGGGCGCTGATCATCAGGCAGCGGCTCAG
>JALGTY010000534.1 GCA_029821145.1 Candidatus Zipacnadia bacterium | reverse complement strand
ACTGGACAAGGTGAGACCGGAAGAGCTCGCAAGGCGGTGGGTCGCGAGCCGGGCCCTCGCGGATGGCCACAGGCCCTTGACGGTACTATCTGGGACCTATCAACTAGATGCGGAACTGCGCTTCAGACAGTTAAGAACGCGCATTGCATATGCACCAAAACGTTGCACCGCTTCAGCCCAGGCGGCCCGGGACTCTGCAATGGATAATGAGCGAATGAGGGATACTGGAAATGGTAGTTGAGCGGCTGCACGATGCCCGCCGCGCTGACATTACGGTATGCTACTGGGGATGTCTGCTGGCCCCCCTTCTATACTGCCCACTTGGGCCCCTCCTGGTGTTTGTCATGCTCGCCATGAGGAGGCCACGGGACGACTACAGGTGGCTCCGATTCCATGCCTTCCAGGCACTATTGGTCTTACTCTTGGCATCATTCGTTCTGATCGCCTTTCCCATGCTCTACCTGCTCGGAGTCGCGTCAGTAATGGGCTTGGGCTTTCGGGTGCCGGTTGTCAGCGGACGTGCTGCAAGGTGGTCGGGACACCAGCCGAGCGGAGGACAGCGCTTGTTGGATTTGTGGAGAGTGGCAGCCCCGTCTGCCAAGTGGCAGTTCTTTGTACTCCTCATCGCTGGGCTGTTCATGGCTGGTGTGGCCTACTACATGTACGCATATCCCTCCTCGCTCTTGGGAGACATCAACTACCGCGCAGTAGTTACAGCAGCGCTCTTCTCCGTTGGGCTCATCACCGGTGGTGCAGTGCAGATGCTGAGGCAGTTCCGCGCAAGCCTCAATGGCGCATAAGAGCCCGGTGTTTCATGGCCAGTAACGACTTAAAATCCTAACGCCCCTGCCCTCTGGTGCGGTTCCGAAGACAGCCTACCGACTCCTGCAGTGCTGTCTGTTTGATGACCGACTGGGATGATTGACGCTGCCGATGCCATGGGTGCTCAGAGGTCGACGACCTGGTGTGTGCGGCTCAGGTGCCTTCGGCGGCTCCGTGAGTTGACCGCGGCAACCGTTGCAGAATCTGGCGTCATCGGGATTCTCTGTACCGCATTTTGGACATAACATTATTATCACTGCCTCCTTTTCATGACCGTGCGCCGGGCGATGCTGTCGTTTAGTCTTCGGCGTAGAACCAATCTATGTCTATGCAGGCGACGTGCAAGCCATCCCGTGCATGGTAGCTCATGGTAGCTCATGATCGCCACATCGTCAATGAAGGTCACGCTCTGGTAACCGTAGTCGTCGGTCCGGTCGCCGGCGATCACGCGCTCGTTCTCCCAGGTCTCGCCGCTGTCGAAAGACAGCACTGACACCAGCGGATTGCGCCGGCCCTTACCGTCACCGGTGGTGTTTCTAATCAGCAGCAGGTCCTGGCAACGCTCGCGAGGGATGCGGTGCAAGGTCAGGGCCGTGGCATTCGGCGGGGCGCTGAGTTCGGGCAGGACCTCGCCATCGTACCAGGTCTCGCCATCGTCGGCGGAATAGGCCCGGCCCATGTAACCGCCATAGGTGCGGAACATCATCAGCAGACGCGCGTCATCGAGCGGCGCTACGTGCGGCTCCTGGGCCTCATCGGGGAACATGTCCACATGATTTTCGCTCATCCACCACGAATAGCCGAGGTCATCGGAGTAGAATGCCGCGGCCACATAGCCCCGATGGTCATTCGAATTGGGCCAGCGCTTCTTGAATTCGACCGGCGCGATGATGCGCCCATCGAGCAGCGTCAGCAGCTTGGCATTGTGCATCAGGCAGTACCCGCAGTAGGGGGTCATGCAGAACTGCTCGGACCACGTCTTTGCTTCGTCGGATGAGCGGCGGCAATAGTTATGGCCTTGATATGGCACCGCCCCCGTGTTGTAGATGTAGGACATCAGGATGTCCCCGTCGGCCAGTCGCAGAAATGTAGGATGGGCATAGGTGCCCTGCTTCTGCGGCTTCTTCGGATTGGGGAGAATGGTGAACTCCTCGCTCCAGGTCTTACCGAGATTCTTCGACTTGCGCCCCGCGACGCCGTTTTTCGTGTAGCCCAGCAGCAAATCACCGTTCTTGAGCTGGATGATGTCACCGGGCATCCCACGCGGGCCGTATTTGCCCTTTTTCACTCTTACCACAAGACTGTCCTCAAAAAGCATGATTAGTCCTCCCTGCAATCCTTGGCGCGTCGTGCTGTAACTGCCAGTAATCTACCACGGAAACGCTGCCAGTGCAAGCACAGATGAGATAGTGTTCGCCAATATCCGAGTAGCTACGCAGGTGTGGCAAAACACGGGGCGAAATTGAGCACAATTGAAGCACAGCGACCAAGGAGGCGTAGGAGATGATGACATCTCGCGAGCGTTTTCACGCAACGTTTCGCTACGGCCAGCCGGACAGAGTGTGGCTCATGAGCCAGTGGGCGTTTGAGGACACCAGGCGGCGTTGGCTCGACGAGGGCATGCCCCGCGATCAGCACTACGATACCTACTGGGGTTTTGACCGGCAGGCGACGGTCCCGCTCAACTTCAGCCTGTGGCCGCCGTTTGAGGAGAAGGTCGTGGAGCAGACTGCGCACTGGCAAGTGGTGGAGGATGAGCTGGGTGCCCGCAAGCGCGTCTGGTCCGACCGCCAAGTGGGCATGCCGCAGTGGTTGTCGTACCCGGTGCGCGACCGCGACACCTGGGAGCAGTTCAAGCAGCGGCTCGACCCGCACGCCCCGGTCCGCTATCCCGAACACTGGGAGGACTACAAGCGTAGCGTGCGCGACCGGGACTACCCGCTTCAACTTAACATCGGTTCCTACTATGGCTGGATCCGCAACTGGGTCGGCATGGAGCATCTGGCGCTGTGGTATTACGACTGCCCGGACCTGGTTCACGAGATGACACAGTACGTCACCGATTTCATGCTTACCATCATTGACCGCGCGCTGAGCGAGATCCCCGACCTGGATTACGCCCACGTCTGGGAGGACATGGCCATGAAGACTGGCTCGCTGATCAGCCCTAAACTGTTCCGCGAGTTCATGATGGAGCCGCTCAAGCGCGTTACGAAGGTCGTCAACGAGGCCGGAATTGACATCATCTCGGTGGATTCAGACGGCAACGTGGACGAGCTCAACGCCCTGTGGCTGGAGGCGAACGTCAATCTGGTCTTCCCGCTGGAGGTCGCCGCAAACTGTGACGCACTCGCCTACCGCAAGCAGCACGGAAAACAGCTTCTGCTTCTCGGCGGCATTGATAAGCGCGTCATGCGGGACGGATGCAGCAAACAGGACATCGAGAATGAGGTCCGCTCAA
>JALGTY010000533.1 GCA_029821145.1 Candidatus Zipacnadia bacterium | reverse complement strand
AAAATCCGCAACGCCGAGCTGCAAAAGTACCCCTACATGCTGGTCGTGGGCGACCGGGAACAGGAGCAGGGCCAGGTTGCTGTCCGCGACCGCCAGGAGGGCGACCTCGGGCCGCAGGACCTCGACGCCTTCATCGAGAAGTTGAGGGCCGAAGACGCCCCTGGCAAATAGCACACTCCCGCTGGGGCCGAGCGTCTCCCGGCGTTTCATACCAACGTTGATACAGAGCACTGCTGGAGACAGTCCAGCAGTGCTTTTTTCCGTCCCGTGGGTCGGGCTTCCAGCCCGACGCGATTCCGTGTGCGCGAACAGAGGGGATTATGGCCCCACTTGCAGGCCTCGGCGGCGATAGAGCTGCATCGAGCCGTGAACCCAGAGCCTCTCGACGTTCCTCCTTGGCAGGATTACATGAGAAGGTGGCGACCTTGAGCAGGCGCACAAACATTTGCGGATGAAGAGTGACGGAAGGCAGGTTACCGCAAGAGTGTTGTAGAATGATGATAGAGAGCACTGGGGAAGTGGCTCTGCAGATCGCCCGACCGAGAGGAGCGTCATCTTATGCGCAGGATTATGGTAGCGTTTTCACTGGGCGCTATACTGCTTTCCGCGCAACTCGTCCTCGCCGACGGCATGTTCATGCCGCTTCAGAGCAGCCGCGCGGCAGCAGGCACCGAAGCTGCATCTACCGCACAGAAAGCCATCGTCATCGAAGAAGCCAATGGCTATGAGGTCCTCCTGCTGCAGACCACCTACGAGGGCCCGACCGAGCAATTCGCCTGGGTCATCCCGGTCCCCGGCCTACCAGGCAAGGAAGACGTATTCACTGCTTACGGAGAGTTCATTGACGCGGCATTTGCTGATACCGCCCCACGTACTGAGACACATATCAAGGACATCCTCGGCCGCGTAGCACGCCACTACTTTGGGACGGCGGGCGTGCCGCGGATGGACGCGCCGCCGGGTTCTGAGGGCATGGCCGGCCCGCCTGTTGTCATCGTGCATGAGCGCATGAGGGTGGGCGAGTATGATGTGGCAATACTCTCCGCCACCGGTCCCGGTGTGCTCACGGGATGGCTGCGGGAGAACGGCTACCAGATACCGGCTGACAGCGCCGGTACTCTCGACCCCTACGTCGGCAAGGGCTGGTACTTCGTGGCCCTACGTATAGACCCCCAGGCCGGCGCCCTGGATCATCTGCTCAAGGACGTGGCCCCGATTGGTATTCGCTTCCCTGCAGAGAAACTGGTCTTCCCGCTGACGATCTCGAAGGCCAGCTCGCGCGCCAGGACGGAGATACTCATCGTGGTGCTGGCCAGAGAACCGGTCCGCTGCGACCAGCTTCCGGAAGTGAAGCTGCCGCTGCGCGTCGAGCACGAACCGGGGGAAAGCTATGCCACAATCCGACGCGCCGCCCTCGAAAAGCAGTACCCCGGCGCTGTCGTCGAGTACTGCGGCGACTCGGGCGCGACATACAAGCGCCTCCCTTACGTCAAGCCGCAGCGAGCGAACCAAGACAATCGGCGACCACACGCAGAGCCGTACGCCGAGCCTCCACCCCCGGATTACGACAGTGGTCTCACCGGCCATATCGGCACCCGATTCTGGACGTGGCTGGACCGGGACGATATGGAAGATCTGACCTTCAGTCATGCCGGGGATGCAGACACCTTTATCCTCGCCGCCGTCTTCTTCCTCATCTCCGTGGGCTTGACCCAGCACTGGATACCCCTGTCCCCGACGAACACGAATGCCTGGCTGGTTGTGACAGGCCTATTCTTGCTTCTGGGACTCCTATCGGGCATCGTGGTGATCGTGGCTGCAATGAGCGCAGTCATGCTCTGGCTGGCCGCAAGCGTGGTCATGAGCAGCGCACACAAGGAGCGCGAGACACTGGTGACTCCGTGGACCCTTTCCGAGATCAGCCAATGGCTTCTCATCACCGCCGGCCTGGTCTTCTTCGCGCGGATGTTCATGCACGCATGGCCGCTGCAGTCACTACACCCAGAAACAGACTATCTGGGGCACACAACCGCCGAGGTTCTGACAGCCTCTGCGCCTCCTCTGACGCTGCTATTCTGGCTGGTCCTGGAAGTAGTGTGGGTGTCTCTGGTCGCATCCCGCATGAAAGCGGCGTTTCGCCTGAAGTGGACGAATCTGTTGCTGATTGGGTTCGCTGTCGCGCTGCCCACTTTCATCGCGTTCGTAGCGCTGGTGACCTCACAGGCCGACGCTCACAACATTCGCCTTGGCGGAGCATTCCCCAACGCGTCCGAACTTGTCGCTGACGCGATAACCTTCGTGACTATGCTGGTACATACGCTTACCTTACTCAGTCTCGTGTCAGTCATTGTCCTGGTGGCGGTCGGTCCATATATCAACAAGGAGATCCGCCGTGCGGCGCAGTGTTTTGCTTTCGCCCTCCTGTCTCTTGCCGTCGCGGCGATAGTACTATCAGCCGCCCAGTCGTCAGTCAGCAGGGCATACGCCGGCGGGATAGCTCGGTACTCAGGCTCCGGGCTGCCTCGCCTTGACGAGACGCTCCAGGACATTGACCGGGCTCTCAACAGCTTCATGACAGAGAACGGCTGCTACCCGGCGACTATTGCGGACCTGACCGCGCAAGAGGCCCCACAGTATGGCATTGACTCGAGTGGCAACCGCGTCAAGCTGACCGGCCAGTACGCGGGGCCAAATATCCGGGGCCTACCACGGGACCCACTTACGGGTAAGTACGACACCTGGGTCTATGAGGCGACGGGCACACCGATGGTCGACTCCGGTGGCTACACGATAACGCTGAAGCAAGTCGCGCCTTACTATGGGCGTCCGCTCCCCTAGCGCCGTCAGTCAAACGGCCCCTCGATGACGTGGCACTTGCTTTCCGCAGTGACGCGCTCATACTTGTCAGCTGGCAGGTAAGTACGCCCACAGCGGCCAAATAGGCGGAGGCTGTTGTCGTGCGCCTTGACGGTAACCCAACCAGTCAGTCAAAGGAGGCGTGCACATGCAAAGCATGACGCTTCGCCCTCATCATCTGCTTGACATCATTACCGCGTACGGTGCGGGCGCGGAGTTCAAACCTCATCCCTACGGCCACGCCGTGCATACCTGCGCTGACATCGTGCTCAATGACCTCGACACCGAGGTGGAGTTGATCGTCGGCGCCGACTTCATTTGCGAGCCTTGCATCCACCTGGTTGAGGGCCGCTGTGATGACGTGGTGTCACAGCTCGATCCGCCGCCGTCCAAGCAGGATTATAATGACGATCTCGACCGGCGCGTGTTTGCGCACCTGGGATTACAGCACGGCGCGGTTATGACCGTCCGCGAATTTCTACAGATTGTGCGTGAGCGTTTCGAGGGCCTGCCCGAAATCTGCGTGCACCCGAAACGCTCCGTCGAAGAACGCGCGGCTAACCTGGCCGCCGGCCTGAAAAAGCTCGGCGCATAAATGGAGTGATCACACATGACTAGCCCATCTCCAACGCTGTTGGCTGTGCTGGTTGGACTCGCTATCCTGATTGTGCTGAGCGAGGCGGCTTGTGCGGCTCCGGACGAGGGCTACACATGGATAAGCAAGATCCGGCCCGACCACCCGCGTCTGTTTTTCAATGCCGACACCTGGCCGGCGGTCAGAGAGCGCGCGCTGACGGTCAACAAAGGGCATTACGAAAAAGTCAAGGCCCATGCCGAGGTCGGTGACATCAACGTTCGCGACTGGGGCCAACAGCTCATGAGTGCGGCTTTCGTTTACCGTATCGAGCCTGA
>JALGTY010000532.1 GCA_029821145.1 Candidatus Zipacnadia bacterium | reverse complement strand
GACAATGTTCATCGAGAAGTCGAACACATTGTGGTATCGCCGGCTCTTGCTGAGGTTCGGGTATTTGTCTTCCGGATACACTTCAGGCCGCATCTGCCGCAGGTGCTCGACCGACTCGACGATCGGCCCTAACGCTATGACGTGCATGCTGTTGTACCCTCCGGTCGCTTCGTATGCAGCGCCGTCGCGGAAGTAACCATTCGGCACAAAAATGCGCATATCCCCATCGCCGTCATATAGCCAGTCCATGAACTCATCGCCACGCTGGTAGTTGAGCACCTCGGCCATTCGAGCCAGACCTCGCTGCGGGTACGGTTGATTCGAATGCGTCGCCCCGTCCATTGCGCCCTGCATCCACACCGCGAACAGGTTCTCTTCGATGAACCGGCGTACGTCCTCGTGGTTTTCCACACGGTATCCCTTCGATTGCAGGAAGGGAACGATGTCGGGGTCCTTGGCGATAGCCGGCCAGATATTGTCATAGGCCTCAGCATGCGCCCACTGATACGCCGGCTGGTCTATGTAGTAGATCGTAAAGCCGCTGCTGCCGAGGAAAGGCCCCTCGCTGAACGGCGCAGGGCCCAGCCGCTCAACCTGGGCAACTTTGTTGCGGTGCCGGTGCTGGGTCATCGTCCCCAGGTAGGCGTACTCCACGGCCAGCCGACAGAATGCCACCAGCGCCTTGTGAACGTACCTTATGTCGCCGCTAGCGAGGTAGCCGTCGGCACATTCCGGGGCCACCCGCAGCATTTGATGACAGTACGCCTGGCAGATCTCGGCGATAAAGCCGTATCTGTTGCCCTTATGCTCACACGCCCCGCCAATGCCGTCGTCAGGGAATTCGCCGCTGGTCATATCGCCATTGCCGAAGTCGTTTGAGGGGTATTCCTCGTCACCTACCGGACATTTGAGCTTCCACCGATAGGGAAACGAGATGTCTCGGCCCCACGGATAAAAAGCGCCGTGCCGGTAGATCTCGGTGCCGTGTACGGGACACCCGTGCTTCAGGTTCACGCAGTGCGTGCGCGGTATGGTGCTGTCAGGTTGCAGGTCCCAGATCTGTTCATCTGACACATCGAGCCATCCGCCTGGCGCGACTTCGGGTTTGTGTGGCCTGCCCTCCAACCAGCGATACACCGAAGTGTCCCGCCGCTGTCGATCTGGCGCCCCGCGCTTCTTCCAGAACTCCTTCAATCTCTCCGTGGTGGTCGTCTGGCCCTGTTTCAGTTCCGGCAGTGATTCATCCAGTGGCCATCGGCGCGGAAGCTGCACTCCCTTAAGCTGACGATACTCCCGCAAGTCGTCGAATGACCAGATCTCTATCGAGACTACTACCTCGCCGCCGGGATGAGCAAAGGTGATATCTGCCTGCGCGGTCGGCTTGAGCGCACGGAAGTAATACTTGCGGAGTTCAGACTTCGCCGGCAGCGGCGTGCGATCGAACAAGGTGACGTTCTCAGGAGAGGTCACTTCTATCTCCGCCGCCTTCTTGGGCACATTCAGAGCGACCATGAACATGCGATCAACACCGACAATATCGGGCTTATAAGCTACCATGCCCTCGTCCTCCGTGTACGCATGGCTACACAGTGAGAAGAACAGGAATATGCCGATCAGAAGTCTGTCTGCGCGCATCTCCATCGCCTTGCCTGTCAAGCGAAATTGCCCAATAGAGCTTGGTTCTGGCGTTGCCCCAAGCTGCTGGTCAGCACCCGCATCAATCTGCCAGTTCCCTTCAGGCTCACTTTCGGGGAACAACAATAGTAACTACTCACATTGTGGCTCTGGACTGTGTCAAACCAACTGAATACAGTACGATAGGCGTCTCGCCTGTCGGTGTTGCCGTTGTTGTTCTCCCCTCTCCCACAGGGAGAGGGGCCGGGGGTGAGGGCAATGTGAGTAGTTACCAACAATCTTCGCGACATCACGCCCTCCCTATGAACAACCCCTCTGTTGCGGGCTAGAGACGTTGTTCTGTTATCTCCGTGCGGAAGCAACGGCGATGGCCGACCTCTCGCTTTTCCATAAGCTCGAAGCTGCCCTGCAGCCGGATGTCCTCCGACGAGCTGCCGATCATGACCTCGAATAGCCCCGGTTCGACGACGAGCTCC
>JALGTY010000531.1 GCA_029821145.1 Candidatus Zipacnadia bacterium | reverse complement strand
GGGCAAGATTCCCGGCTGGTGTCTCCCATTCGCGCAGCGTGTATCCGCCGCTGCGGTCAGTGCTCCAACCGGGCCCGTTCTCGACGATGAGTGTGCCGCCGAGGCTCACGTACTGCTCGAGAAGGTCTCCCCATTCCGGCCTCATGCCGGCGCGGGAGACCTCGATGCAAAAAAATCCTGTACCGGCTTCTCGGGGTCGAACTTGCCTTCCTTCAGACGCCAGCCGATATCAATGCGCGGGAGGGCAAACTCGCTCCAAAGAGAATAAATCAGCGACGTGTTGCGCCCGGCCAGCGTCCCGAAGTACGGGGGATTATCCAGCGCGCCGCGGTACTTGCGAATCTCGCTCTCCGGGTCGCTGATGTCGCCCTGGCCCCAGTCATCGCCGTTTTTCTCCCACTCGATCTGGAGCTCACCCATGGCCGCATACGCCGGATGGTCTATGCCCAGGCCATAGATGCGCGTGCCGAGAGCGAACTCGTGCGATATCTCGCATTTCAGAACCGCATCGCGGACGATATGCTCCTCACTTGGGTTCTTCTCATCAGGGGTGAGTACGCCCCAGCCGCCCTGGTAGTACCAGATGTAAAGGCCGGCGATGAGGGGCTTGTCACCCATGATCTGCCGCACGCGCTTGAACTCGTAGCGCATGACGTCGGCATACATGTCGAAGTTCTTGGGATCGTAGTTGTCAATGTATGTGGCCGGCTGGCTTTCGGCCCGGTAGTGGAAGACGACACCGTCTATGTACGGCCCGCGAGTGCGTATGAACTCCTCGGTGATGCCGGGGAGGTAAAGCAGGGGTGCGAAAAGCAGCTTCGGATTGATGCTGCGCCAGCGCCGCGCCATCTCGCCCATCATCTCCGTCGTGAAAAAGCCCAGGTCGTGGGAGAAATCGTCGCAGGTGAAGGCTACGAAGTTGGGATACTTCAGCGACAGTTGGGCGAAGCGCTCGACGGTTGTGTAGAAGTAGTCTCTGGCTTCGTCGCGCGGCATCTTGCGCAGCGAGACTTCTTCGCTTGGCGGGACGAGGGTGGCCCAGACCTTTAATCCATGGCGCTGTGCGCTCTGCAGGACTTTTTCGAAGGTTCCAAAACTCTCTTCAGTCCACAAGTAGCTCTGGCAGAAGTCGTAGGTGTTGAAGCCCGTGTCCTTGATGCGCTTCATATAGGCGTCCAACATCTCACCGTCAAATCTCGCGGTCTTCGTTTTCCTGTCATAGTAGAATTCGTAGCCCTGGTTGAAGACAAACTTGGAGGTGACGTTCTGGAGGACCTGGCGGGCGTAGATGGTATGCTCGCGGTCCAGTTCCATCAACTGGCCGCGCAGGACAACCTGCACCTCCTCTGGCACAACGTCCTCGCCATCGGCGGTAAGCAGGTACGTCCCATCCGCCAAGCCGTCGGTGGCAAGCTCCACTTCTGCCTCAGTACGCAGATAGACATCGCGGCCCGGCTCCTTTTTCCCCTGCACGATTACCGCGCCACTGGACACTTCCTTGCCGGCTTCATCGTAGAGGACTATCTTCAGCGGCAGGGCGATGACAGGTTCCCGCACGCTTACTGTCACCAGTGCCCTCAGTGGAGCAGGCTGCTCGACCTCACCATCGGCGGGTTGTATGCCGACGGTGATATCGCCATAATCAGACAGGTGCCAGGGGTTGGTGCCGGCGGCCCAGGCCACCGCGTTGCTCATCAGGCGGGCCTCTCCGCCCTGTGGTACTTCCTCTTCCGAGCGACCGTTCAGCCCGACGCACGAGCCAATACGCACAATGCGGCCCTTGCCTACCGTCCCCACGACAGTGAACGGCTCGTCGGCCTCACATTTGACGACCACTTGTCCATCCGGCCCCGGCTCGAAATCCCAGTGGTCCCCAAATGCCACCGCAAATGTGCTCAGGCCGAAAGTAATCGCGTGGCTGGTGAATGATGTGATGCGCTGGCCGGTGTGGTGTGTCTGGCCGCTCAGGACCTCCGGGAACAGTTCCGCCGGCTTCGGCCCCGGACAGTTGTGGGTGATTACCAGTCCGCCGCCATTCTCGACGTATGCCCGCAGCGTCTGCTCCCAGCCTTCGGCTAACGTGCCCATATTATAGATATTCGCCAGCACCAGCGCC
>JALGTY010000530.1 GCA_029821145.1 Candidatus Zipacnadia bacterium | reverse complement strand
GGGCCGGAGATGAGCCGCACCTGGTCGGGCAGAAGCTGCTTGAGGCCGTAGCGGGCGATTTCATGCGAATGAGTCCCGCAAACCTCCATGATGGTCATTGGCGGCGGGCTGGCCCCGGTGATGACCTGCGCAAGCTCCCGGCAGCGGGCCGTGACGGTCACCAGGAAGCCCCCCCGAGTTCCTCCCACAGCTCCTCCAGTTCTTTGGCTTCCTGCTCATCTATCTTGTTGATTGCGAAGCCGGCGTGGATGAGCACATAGTCGCCGACGTTGACATCGCCGCCGAGCAGATCGAGCCGCGCGGCGACGGTAGTCTGGAGGACCTCGACTTTGGCCTGTTTGCCGTCTATTTCAGTTATACGTCCTGCAACAGCGAGGCACATTTATGTATTCTCCTGTTCCAAAGCCCGACGTATGCAATGAAGCATTTCTATTCGCGTAGGTCGGGCTTTCCAGCCCGACGCCGTTATCGTTGAGTAGTTCGGAGGGATCCGGGTACCCACTGCAAGTATCTGTTTAGCGTATTCAGCCAACTAACCTCTGACGCGTGGCTCGGCCTGAGCGTGGTGCCCTTCTTGCCACGCTCAGGTGAGAATGCGATAGCATTCTCAGCTTCCAGCCCGAGGTCGTTGGGGTGATTACAGTGTGTCGTTTTGCTCTCTAATATTTCCCCAGAATAGCGGTCTGCGCGGGCCGGCCTCCTTGCGGTTCGGCAAGCTCACCGCAACTCGACGCGACCCCTCCGAAAGGCAACGTCTCAACCTCTTGGCGCGTGGCTCGGGCTTCCAGCCCGAGTCCGTTGCCGTTGAGTCGTTCGGAGCGGGCCACTTTGCGCTGTCAATAACCTGCGCCAATCTCCTCTCCTCCACCTCCTACCACCATCTGCTATCATACAAGGGGCCTGTCGCAGCAGGCCGACCTTGTCGAGGCCTGCAAGGCTGGCCCAGCCGTTGTCCCTTGGCATTTTGCTCTGGGTATTTCGCGAGAATAGCGGTCTGCGCGGGCCGGCCTCCTTGCGGTTCGGCAAGCTCACCGCAACTCGACGCGGCCCCTCCAAACGACAACGGCAAGGGCCGTGTCAGGCTGGGCTTCGACAGGCTCAGCCTCTCAGAGAAAGCCCAACATACGCGCCCAGAGCAAATCAGGCAAGCCGATGGTGGGCGATGACGGCCTGGCCCAGTGACAGACAGCCGTCGCCGGGCGGCAGGTCCCGGTGCAATAGTACCCCCAGACCGGCCTCGCGTAAAGACCCGGCCAGTTCTTCGACGAGTATGCGATTGGCGAAGGTGCCGCCGGACAGCGCCACCGTGTCCAGGCCGGTCCGCTGGCTTGCTGCTGTGGCGGCCTGTACGAGCATCTGCGCGAATCCTATGTGAAAGGCCCCGGCGATCTTCTCCCTGGCGACGCCGGCGAGGCGGGACTCTACTACGCAGCGCAATAGTGGAGACGGGTCGAGAATCAGATTGTTCTCTGTTTGCCCCTCACCCCGATCCCCGCTCCCGGCGGGAGAGGGGTATTCAAACGGCAGTGCCAGGGGATCTGCTATGCCCTCCAGCATCATGGCCGGCTGGCCCTCGTAGGTGGCGTGCTGGCAGACATCCAGCAGCGACGATACCGCGTCGAAGAGCCTGCCTGCAGAAGATGCCGGCGGGGCGTTGACATTGTTGTCTATCATCTGCTTGAACGCCGGCCAGGCGGCTGCAGTCTCCGGCGGATACAGCCGGCCAATCAGTTCGTCGGCCTCCGGCCCATAGATTTGATACAGGTAAGCCATCGCCACACGGTACGGCTGTCTGACTGCCGCATCGCCACCGGGCAGCGGGATATACTTCAGGTGGCCGAGCCGCTGGTAGTCGCGGTAGTCGCACACCAGCACCTCACAGCCCCAGACGGTGCCGTCGTCACCGAGGCCCGCCCCGTCGCAGGCCAGGCCGATTACCGGCTCAGCGGCGCGGTTCTCGGTCATGCAGGCGACGATATGAGCGTGGTGGTGCTGGCTCTGGATAAGCGGGATATCGAGTTCAGCGGCCCGCTGTTTGGCATGACGGGTGGACAGATAATCCGGGTGCAGGTCACAAGCCAGCGCCTCCGGCCGGGTCTTGAAGATGTCCATGAGATG
>JALGTY010000083.1 GCA_029821145.1 Candidatus Zipacnadia bacterium | reverse complement strand
ATGTGACCCGGTAACTAGCACTTCGTCGTCGTCCAGTGCTTGACAGATCGATTTGCCTCGCGGGCGTAACGCACCATCGCGCGGATATTCTCTTCGGGTGTATCAGGCGGCGTCTCGCAGCCGGAGCCGACGATATAGCGTCCCCCGGCCCACTCATGACATTGCCTGCATGCCTCATACACTTGCTGCGGCGTGCCATCGTATAACACGCTCACAGGATCGAAGTTGCCCAGGAGTATCGGTTCTGGTCCCATCTCAGGCCGCGCATTCGCCATTTCGACCAGGTGGTCCAGGTCAATAATGTCGCAACCGGTTTCCGCCATCTGCCGCAGAATGTGATTGGTATCCCCGCATATGTGCAGCCTCGCCAGCGCACCGGCTTCGTGTATTGCTGCCACAATTCGCTGCTCACGCGGCAGAATCTCCGTCTCGTACAGCTCTGCCGATATGAGCGAGGCGGCGGCATCACCCATCCCGATGATGTGACAGCCGGCCTCTATCTGCGCGCGGGCGAAGTCAATCTCCAGTTCCACGATCCAGTCCATCAGGTCACGCGCAAAGGCGATGTCATCCAGCAGATCAATCATAAATTCCGTCATCCCGCGCATGCACACCGCTTCGGCGATAGGCCCCTCGACCCAACCCATGATGGGATAGTCATCTCCGGCTTTCTCAGCAAGATACGCCGCCCCCGCCACCCGGTCGCCCATACGACCAACGATCGGGTCAGGATACTGCAGGTCGGCAAGAGCGGCCTTGTCAGCCAGGATGTAGTCGGCGGCTCGGGGCGGCACGTCATCATAATAGATCATCTCCGCCCCGCAGTCGGCCGTCTCGCGCACCGGGTCGGATATCAGTTGCAATATATCCAGGTCAAATTCTTCGACCAGCCGCAATTGACAGTCCCCAAGTACCCGGTAATCCTGTACGTAATCGGCGTAACTCACGCCGTAGTGCTTCGCCGCCCACAGCATGAATATCGGCATCGCCGGCAGACTGTCCAGCGGCTTTCCTTCGACCAGACTGACCGTTCTGTCCAGGCTATTCATCATCGCCTCCGCTCGCTACGACAGGCGTCTCGCGTGCCGGAAAAAAGCTAGCCGTGTACGTCGGGCATCCGCACAACTAGCCCGTGGACGTCACCCATCCCCACAACTATCCCGTGAGGTCGGGCATCCTGCCCGACGCCGTTGGCGTTCTGTTTCGTAGGGGCGTGATTGATCACGCCCTGCGGTCCCGCTGATCCTGGGGCGCAATCAATTGCGCCCCTACAACGGCAACGACATTCCCTGATAGCGAATTGGACACTAACCATGCGAAGTCCTGCTCGCACTGGCGATAAAGCCGCCCGCTACGGTTGCAGGTTCCCGACCTTATAAGATAGAAGAGTAGCAGGAGTAACGAGGCCCAACCAGACGATAGTTGCCGAGGTGCAGTATGGCTGCTTCGAAATTGCCCCCGACGATTGCACTTGACAGCGACAATGAGGGACTGGTCGTGGAGATTATTGATCAGACGCTGCTGCCGAACGAGACCAGCATATTGCAACTACGCACGGTCGCGGAGGTATGCGAGGCCATAGAGTCGCTACGAATTCGAGGTGCGCCGGCAATCGGCTGTGCAGCCGCCGCAGGTGTGGCGCTATGTGCGAGCCGGTCCGGGGCCGCCACCGAAGATCCCCTCTTGGGTCAGCTTGAGAGCGCAATTGCTCAGCTTGCTGCCACGCGGCCAACGGCTGTGAACCTGTTCTGGGCTCTGGAGCGGATGCGAAAGACAATCGCCCGCCCGCCTCTGCCCCCTCGCGAGCAACTGGCCGAGGCTCTGGCCCTCGAGGCGAGCAAAATCATCGCCGACGACCTGGCGCGGTGTCATGCCATCGGCAAGTATGGAGCCCGGCTGCTGCAGCCCAATTCACGAATACTGACCCACTGCAACGCGGGTGCCCTGGCCACCGCCGGCTACGGCACCGCTCTGGGAGTAATCCGCGCTGCCGACGAAGCCGGCCTGCTGAACATGGTCTGGGTTGACGAAACGCGCCCGTTGCTGCAAGGGGCGCGCCTGACGGCCTGGGAACTGGCGCAGGAAGACATAGACTGCATCGTGATCACCGACAACATGCCCGCATCACTCATGGCCCGGGGGCTGGTTGATGCAGTCATCGTCGGCGCCGACCGTATCACCGCTTGCGGCGACGTGGCAAACAAAATCGGCACCTACGGCCTGGCGGTGCTGGCAGACTATCACGACATCCCGTTCTATGTGGCTGCGCCGATCTCAACGGTGGATTACCAGCTTACCTCGGGCGACGACATACCAATCGAGGAGCGCAGCGCGCAGGAGATTACGCACCTCGGCGGCCACAGCGACCTCCCGGTGGTGCCGGTCGGAGTTGAGGTCTTCAACCCGGCGTTCGACGTGACGCCCAATGAGCTGGTGAGTGCCATAGTCACTGACCGAGGCGTCGCGCGCCCGCCTTACGAAGAAGCTCTGGCCCGCTTTATTCCCAACGCGTAGCTCGGCGTGAGTAGCGTTCAAACTGATATGGCCCTGGCCGCCTCGGTAATCCACGAGACGCGCTCGGGATCGGTGTCGAGGGTGACCGGGCTGCCGATGCTGGCCACGAACGGCTGGCCGGCGGCCTGGGCTTCGGCGGCTATCTCGGCGAATATCACCGGCCTCGGCGCATCGCGCAGCATCACGACATCCAGATTCCCAAACAGCACTTTGCCCGGACCTATCTCTTTGCGTATGGCGGCCAGGTCAATGACGATATTCTTCTTATTCTCCTCGAAGGCCAATGCGTGAGCCGCGGACCGTGCCAGATACGGTATCCGTCCCTGTATCTCGCCGCAGAAATACAAGACCGTCAGCATCCCCATATCTACTGCGGCGGCCAACATGTCGCGTAGGAACGGCCACACCAGGCGCTCAAAATCGCTCTCCGATATCATGTCTGCGCTGGTGAGGCATTCCTCGACAAACAGGCACCCCAGTCCAACCTCGCGCATTGCTCGTATGCAGGCCAGCCTGTTTGCCAGCAAACGGGCAAACAGTTTTTCCAGCATTTGCGGATTCTGGCGGACCATACGCATGAGGCCGGCGAACCCAAACACACTATAGCCGCCCCAGAATGGCGTGCCGATGCTGCCATTCAGCAGGAAATCCCTGCCCCATCTGTCCTGCGCGCGTTGTATCATGATCTCCTGGCCGTCATCGAGCCAGCTCTCCCACTCCTGCAGTGGCACCAGCGCCTCAATATCGCTGTCGTCGGTGATAGTGACTTCTTTGTCCCAGACATCCACCGAGGAGCTGGCGCTGGCGTCGTAGGGGGCGTCATAGTCCACCGTCGTGCTCCCGTCGGCGCTGTGCCATAAGCACGAGTTCTCGGTAATCTCTACGCGGCATTCATCGGCCTGTGAGCGCGCCGGGCCCCATCTGCAGGGCATCCAGTCCGTTGGGCTGCCGAAAAGCGCATAAGTCCGATCCCATGCTTCGAGGCGAGCCGCAATTTCGTCATCAAAGCTTAGCTGAATCTCGCCTTTGCCGCCTGCCATCTCCCGATAGACTTCGGCCAGCTTCCGGCGGCGGATCGGCTCACAGAACAGCCCCATATAAAGCGGCGCGGCGGCCACTGTAGGCCCCAGGTGCCCTCGGAGGACCTGCTCCAGGATGTCCTTGCGGCGTACATTGCACATCTAGGCTGCTCCTTCAGGGATGCTCCCATAATAGTTGAGCGGGCAGAAGAAAACAGGGAGGCGTTTGCCTCCCTGTGGAGTGTCAAACTGAATTGTCTGCGAGACGATCCGCTCGCTTACTTGGAAAAGCGTATATTGCGCATCCGTCCTCAAACGGTCGGCTTACGCCCTGACAGGCGAGACGCCCCGGCTAATCAATGGTCCACATTTCGTCAGTGGTATAGACTACGCAACTGTCATACCACTTGGCGTGGCCGTCGCACATCCCCACGTTGATACCCCCGTTGTGGCGCCCGTTCTTATACTCCTGGGCCGCTTCGGGGTAGCCACCGAACCGACTATCAACAGCTACCGGGTCCCTCCCGCATGCAGTTCCAGGCACATAAGCCCAGATATAGCCACTTCTATGCATATAGTACGTGGAGGACCCGCCCAGCAGAATGGTCTGCGCTGGGTGCTGAATCTCGCTCAGCTTTCGCGTTACATAGGGAGGACTGCTGTCGAGGACGCACACACTCGGATTGACGCCGTAGCCCCCCCATGTTCTGGATGGGCACAGGAAGATCTGGGTGTTCCTAACATAGGGTCTGATCGCGTCGGGCCTATCCGGCCTAGAATCATACCACGTATAGCCATCAACGTAATTGTAGGCCATGGGGAAGCGCTCGTCATAATCCTGAACGTACATCATCATTGCAAGCGCCAATGACTTCACATTGTTCAGACACGAGGTCTGCCGGGCCTTCTCGCGAGCGCGGGCGAATACCGGAAATAGTATCGCCGCCAGGATCGCGATTATCGCGATCACCACCAGTAATTCAATGAGCGTAAATCCCTTCTTCATCTGCTCAAACCCCCTCCAACCAATCCGATTGTGAAGCACCGCATTATGCTAGATTTTACCACACAACGCATACTTGTCAAACTACAAAGTTGCGCATTGACTATGCTACCATCGCGTCCTCCCTGTTCGCAATCAGCCTGTACGCAAGATGTCGGCAACGGTAGCGGCGTTTTCTTCGACCATGTTTTCGTTGTCGCCCAGATACATCCCCACGTTGACACAATCATTAGGCTTGATATTGGCGAACGCAAACTCGAAGGCATCTCTGGCTTCCACTCGTCCCGCACCCATGATCTTGTAGCCGATGCAGGGCCGCTGTATCTCACGCATCACCTCACAGGCCAGAGGGGGGTCCTCCGGCCCGAATTTCTCGCCCTTACCGTCATGCAGACTGCCGCAATTGAAGAAGCTGACCACATGAAAATCCGCCGGCAATTGGGATTCATAGAACCACCGATGCGCCTTGGGTGCGTGTGAGCCGACACCAGCAGGGATGCCATGGTCGTGAATATCGCCGAGCAGTTCGGCCAGCATATCAAAATCCTGCTCCCGGTATGCCTTGTCCCCTATGCCGCCGTGGATGTAGGCAGCCTTGGCCCCGAGGCTCACGGCACGCCCGACAGCACCGGCGAACTCCTCCGGCCGGGCACCAACCTGTACTATCCATTGAATGCAGCCGCCCTCGTTGTAGTATTCCCGCAAAATGCGCTCGATGTGGCCGTCGGAGCGCAGTACAGACGTGTTAATCCCCGCTGCTTCGGCGCGGCGGAGCGTATCCTTGATGCGTGCGGTCGTGTAGTAATTGACCATCTCTTCGTCGCGTTCAGGGCCCTGGTGACCGAAGCCGCTGAACGGATTGCCGCCCAGTATCAATCTGGATACCTCAATGCCGCAGAATTCTACCCTGGGGATCATCTATTCACTCTTTCCAGGCAAGAAAGGGACAGAGCCTTTTCTGCAGTAGCGAGAGCCCTATCCGCGCCGCGCTTCGAAGACATATTCGTGAGGCTTGGTGGACTTCTCGTGGTCTTTCGCCTCAGCCATGCGGTCTTCGATTTCCTGCTTGTCGCCAACCTTGTCCAGGCGGTTATATATGAGCGTCCAGACGCAGTCTCTTTCGGTGTCAACCTCGCATTTGCCCTTATCGGCACCGCCGCAGGGGCCGTTGAGCTGGCCCTTGGGACAGCGTGTGACCGGACACACTCCGCCATACTGATCAACGATACACTCACCGCACAGGGAACACCATTCGTAGAATTCGCCGCCACGGAACTTGTCGGCTGCAAAGGTCGTGTCGAGCGCGGCGAATACCTCCCGGTCATCTATGATCTCAGCGACCGCCTGCACCCCCGCACCACAGGCCATCACGAGTATTCCGTCGGCACTCTCGATGGCTTCCTTGTCTCCTCGCAGCAGGCGCTTGATATCCAGTACCTGGCACGTGACATCGGGGACTACGGTGCCGGTGACCGTCTTGCCGGCCTCTTCCAGCTTCGTCTTCATCTCTGCCACTTCGTACTCGCCGCCGGTCTGCAGGACCGTCGCACAGTCTCCGCAGCCGACGATGTAGATACTAGCGGCCTCCGATAATCTGTTGAGCAGTTCTTCAAAGTCTTTCGCCTTGGTTGCGATCACGATACCAGCTCCTTATTCAACTCATCTCAAGAAAGCGGACAGACCCTTTTGTTGTTCCCGCTGTGCAGATTATACCCATCCAACCGCAGAATTACAAATGCTGCGCGCCAGGCAGGTAGATACGCTGAAATGGGGGAAAATAGAATGCACAATCCAACGGGATCCGGAAAGGTTGAGAATTGTGAAGCCCAACAGAGTCGGTTTGGCGGTGCTATGTCTGGTGCTAACTGTGACGGTGGCCGTGGGGCTGGAAGTCTGCTCAGTGCCCCCTATGTCTCCGCCTGAGTTGGTGGTAATGCCATCTGGCAAGATATATCTCTACCAGAAGGCCGAACTAGAACTGCGCCCTGGCGAGACCGAACTTGCACTCGACGACGCCGACGGTCTGGATGAGCAAAGCCTGCGGTTGCGCGTACTGGAGCCGACTGCCGGTGTCTCGATTATAGAGCGCTACCGCAGACCGGACGCTCCCGGTAAGCTCTTCTGGAAATTGCGCTCCACCGAGAAGCAGACGGCGGCTTTGCAGTTCCGCTATTGTCCGAAGAGTCTCACCATCACGGTGTCCTATGAAGCCCAACTGCACCCTGACGAAAGGCTGATGGACTTGCGGGGACGGGTGACGACGAAATATGCCGGTGAGACTGAGATGAAAGCCGTATCAATAAGACTGCCCTCCGGCGACAGCTTTGTAACCACGCTCACCCCGGCCACCTCCGTACGGCAGGACCTGTTTGACACCCGTGGCATCATTTATGCGGGATGCTGCGTTTATGACGAGAAGACTTACGGCAAGCAGGTCATGTATGTGATCGAGTTCACAACGCCCCAGGGCGGCCGGTCGTTGCCCGGCGGGCCGGTCGTCTTCTACAGTGCACAGGGAGGACTCGGAAAGATGCTGGGCGCGGCTGCCATGCCCTACAGCTCTGCCGGCAGCATGATAGAACTACCCGCCTACACGCTCCCCAACATCAGCGTCAGCGGTGGGATGACAGATAGCGAACAGCAATCGGTCAAGGTGGATGTGTATAAGAAGTTGGCGCTCTACAACCTGCGGGAGGAATATGAATACACCTTCTTCAATCGCGGCCCGCGCGAAACTAAGCTGATATTCCGCGCGCATTATGCAGGCGACTGGCAGGTGCAGGACAGCTCCCATGAGCACGAACGGATTGACGCCGACACGGTAGAATTCAGCGTCTCCCTGCCGCGCGGGCAGGAAGTGGCCCTGAACTACACCGTACTCAACAAGAACATCGTGCCGTGAACCGTGCGAGGGATAATCAACACGCGACAGTTCGTGCCTGTCGGTATCAGCTTTGGTCTTTCGGCCTGGATCGGGGAGTATATGCTTGTTGACATAAACACGTGTTTCGGCACCTCGCCCAAGAAGCGCGTCCGTTACGCCGACGGAGTCACTGCGGCTCGGATGTTTGATGAGCCCGGGCGGGTCGTGCCCACGACGCAGGAGGTTGACTGGTCGCTCGACAATCTGCTGGGCATAATTGACCAGCACCACGTTGACCTGGCCCTGACTTACAGCCTGCGCGGGAAGCTCTATGACTTCGTAACCGGCAATGACGAGACCTGGCGGGCGGCGCAGACGCGCCCGCAGCTTGTGCCAATCGCCACCATAGACCCCCGCCGCCATTTCGGCTGCCTCGAGGAGGTCGAGCGGTGTGCTGACCGTGGCTTCCGAATATGTCGCTTCTTCCCGGACGAGCAGGGCTGGGCCCTGGATAGCCTGCCCTTTCTGCATATCTGCGAGGCGCTGGCCGAGTATGAGTTGGCGATAATGCTGCCGACCGGCGGCTGGGGTCAGCAGAGCCGCATCGCGGAACTCCTCTGCCCCTTCGGCGTCCCTGTAGTCGCGCTCGGCGCCACCTTTACGGTCGTTGCCGAAAGCATCGCCGTTGCCGCGGCGTACGACAACTTCTTCTGCGACACCAGCGCCATCCACACGGTCGAGAGCATCGAGGGATTTGCGCAGGCTGCCGGCGCACATAAGCTCATGTTTGGGTCGAATTCGCCGGCGTCATATTTCGAATCCGCCTACGACCTGGTTGAGGTTGCGCAAACTCCCGACCAAGAAAAGAGTCGCGTCTTCGGCGGAAATGCGCTGCGCTATCTGCGCTTGGAGGGCCGACAATGAGGAAGATTGACGTGCACGGTCACCACGGCGTCTGGTCCTACAGCATTCCCGCTGCCGATCCAACCGAGCGGCTGCTGCGACTGTGCGAGCGCGAGTGCATTGAGTACATGGTCTGCTCCTCGGCGCTGGCGCTTCTGTATGACATGCAGGCGGGCAACGAGGAAATGGCCGGGGCTTTCGGCGATCACGAACAGCTTCTGGGCTACGTCTATGTCAATCCCAATTTTCTGTCCGAGTCGGTGGCGGAGATGGAGCGCTACCTGGCACTCGACTACTTCGTGGGCGTCAAGATTCATCCTCGGCTGAGCGCAACGCCCGAGAACGCCCCGCAGATGCAGGAGCTTATGGCCGAGGTAGCCGGGCACTCATCGGTGCTTTTGATGCACACCGTGGACCAGAACGCCGCCCGTCAGATGGGCCGATACGCCGAGCAGTACCCGCAGCTCAACATCATTCTGGCCCATTCGGGCCACACGGACTCCAACGAGGCAGCGCGTGTCGCTAGAGAGCACCCGAATATCTACCTTGACTTCTGCTGCGAGTGGCCGGGCGCAGGCAAGATCGAGCGGGCGCTTGAAATATGCGGCCCCGCAAAGATCGTGTTCGGCTCTGACGCCGACCTGCTGGAGCCGGGCTTCACGCGTGGCATGTTCGAAGGCGCGCAGCTGACCAAGCAACAACAGCAGATGATCTTCCGGGACAACGCCGCGCGCCTGTTCGGAATCCCATGCGACAAGCAGTGAAAAAGAGCATTGTCCCCTGGTGTCTCGTGCCACTTGCCGCCTGGCTTGCGGCAACGCCGCTTAGACCGTGACTGTCATCAGTTGGGCGGCGATGTCCGGGCAATGGTAGATGAACCACAGCTCCTCTTTGGTCAAGGGTGCCTGGTTGTGGAGGTTGGCCAACTGGGCGAGCTTGAGAATCTCGCGCTTGTGTTCCTCATCACGGAAGCCCAGATCCAGCTGGTTATACACATACTCCAGACCCGAGGCGCCGCTGTGGGCGCCGGCAGTGATAACGCGGCCGGTCTGAGTGTGGATAATCTCACCGCGGCCGAGTGACTCGAAGTCGTACAGCTCGTAGTTGTGGCGGTCCTTCAGAGCGCCGTCAGCGTGAATGCCGCTTTCATGAGCGAAAGCGTTGTCCCCAACGCCCGGCTGGTTTATGGGGATGGGCACGCCGAACGCGTTGGAAACGTAATAGGCGAGCTTCCAGGCCTGGCTCAGGTCAATTGCGCCAGTGACCCAGTTCTCGTTGCCCCATTTGGCGGCGTACTTCAGCGCCAGGACGCATGAGACCAAATCTGCATTGCCGGCCCTCTCCCCCAGGCCATTGACTGTGGTGTTGATATAGGCATCTTGACCGGCCTTGCAGCAGGCGACCGCGCCCGCGCACGAATTCGCCACAGCTAAGCCGAGATCGTTGTGGCAGTGCATCTCGATAGGCATTTGTACCTCTTTGGCCAGAGTGGCGATGCGCTCGGCTGTGGAATCCGGGTCGTCATACCCCAGAGTATCGCAGTAGCGGAAGCGGTCCGCGCCTGCCTCCTTGCCGGCCTGTGCGAATTCGATGAGAAAGCCCAAATCCGTGCGCGAGGCGTCCTCGGCGTTGACACCGGCGGTAATTGCCCCGCCCTCCTTCGCCGCCACCACTGAATCAACCATCATGCGGATAATGTCCTCATTGGTGAACTTGCCCTGGAACTTCCACTGCAGCATCTGCTCGGAGGTGGAGATGGAGAGGTTGAAATGCTCCACGTTGGTCCGTTCCTGGGCGATCTTCACGTCTGAGGCCAAAGCGCGCGACCAGCCGGAAAGCTGAATCCGCTTGATGAGGGGGCCGTTGTCACAGCAGTCCTGCTTCGTGAGAGCTACGTTAGCGTTGATATAGTTGGCTTCGTGTGCGGTCAGAGGGAAGCCCATTTCGCTCTGATAGACACCCATCTGGTCCAGCAGCCAATTTATGATCGTTTTCTGAAGTTTGGAGAGCGATATGCGGGCCGTCTGCTCTCCATCACGATTTGTCACGTCAATGAACTCGATCTTTGGCATGTCAAATATCACCCCGTTGCGCCGCTAGGCGAGGATGTCGGGAGTTATGCTCAACTGTGCAGTTAAGTGGTAAGTCTGTCAGGGAATTCAAAAGGCTGGGGTATCGCCGTGGCCCTAAGACCTTGGGACATGGGGCGCCACGGCGTGCCTAGGAATGGGGCGGCATCGCCCTCTCCAGAGGCTCTGTTGGAGACGCATCAAGAACGTTTTTCCCTGCGTGGTCAGGTTACACATAACAATACAAAGTATATTATAGCTGAGATTGCCGATCATTGCAACCGCGCAAGCCCGTTAGACCAGGAATGACGCCCGACAGGCCAACCGTGGGCGCCTATCTGCGACAGCCGGTCGCCAACTCTGAGACAGTGGTTTGTACGGCTTCCAACCGAGCTTCGGGGCTTTGTTGCTGCGCAATGGCCCCCACAACCGCGCTGCCCACTATCGCCCCATCTGCCACCTCGCACACGGAAGCAACCTGCTCGGCGTTGCTAATCCCAAAGCCTACGGCGACCGGGATATTGGTGTGTTGCTTGACCCGGGTGACCAGTTGCGGCAGACCGGGCGGCAGGCTTTCGCGTACTCCGGTGACGCCCTGCCGCGAAAGGATATATACGAAGCCGGTAGTCAGCTCGATAATCTCCCCAAACCGCTCTTCTCTGGTCGTAGGGGCAAGCAGAAAGACGGTCGCCAGTCCACTGCCTGCCGCGCTAGCGCACCATTGCTGACTTTCCGCCGGCGGCATGTCCGCTATGAGCACGCCACAAACACCGCCAGCGACGGCATCAGCTGCAAATCTGTCCAGGCCGTAGGCCAAGATAGGGTTGTAACAGGTCATTATTACCAGCGGCGTGGCGACCTGGCGGCTGGCATCGCTCACCATCGCGAGGACCTTCTTGACGCTCGCGCCGGCCGCCAAGGCCCGCTCGCTGGCGGCTTGGATCGTAGGCCCGTCGGCGATAGGATCGCTGAAGGGGATCCCCACCTCGATAATGTCAGCGCCCGAATTGGCAGCAGCGACAATCAGCCCCGCTGATTCTTCGATATTCGGAAAGCCGCCGGTCAGATAGACAATCAGCGCCCCGCGACCCTCTTCACGTGTGTGTGCAAATGCCTCGTGGATTCTATTCATTGCATCGCTGCTCCAATATCTGGCGCACCTCCTGGCAGTCCTTGTCGCCACGCCCAGATAGATTGACGATGACCACGCTGTCGGGGTCGAGCCGGTCTTTCATCGCGAACACATGCGCCACTGCATGGGC
>JALGTY010000529.1 GCA_029821145.1 Candidatus Zipacnadia bacterium | reverse complement strand
TTACGGAAGCAATACTGCTCAGCGAAGGAGTTTAACTATGAACCGGACATTGGTTATTGTGGTGATGGTGTTGGTAGTGGTGGCGTTAGTAGTGAGCCTGCTGACCACAGTCGATGCCGCCGCGTCCGCGAGCTATCGGGAACGGGTCGACCGCCTGGCGAGGACTTGCGGCATCCCACAGGTCGTTGGCCATTTCGCCCTGAGCGAGGCCCGGGCGCGGCTCGCCGATGCGGACGCACTGATGCGCGAGAGCAAGCCCGAGGAGGCCCGCGCGCAGGTCCGGGCAGCCGATGCGGCGGCCGCGGCCGTGGACTTCGACAAGCTGAAATGGCGAGCCGCGGCCGGTTTCGGCGACGCCGCAGGGGTCGAGACGGATGAACTGCTGATCCTGATGAACCGCGACATGGCCTTCGCTTTCGACCGGACCACCTTGCGCCTGTGTGGGCTCTACGATCCGGCCTCGAACCATGAGTACGTTCTGACCTCCACGCGTGCACCCGCACCGACCGTTATCGGCAAAATCGTGCTGCTGAAGCCGAATCCCGAGGGATCGCGCTGGCGTGAGATCACCATCACCGAGTTCGACGACTGCCGGCGCCGCCACGCATGGCGCTCGACGCCGACCGGCATCGAGCTCGTGCTGTACTGGGAGGGAATCGGCGTGCCTTCGTACGAAGGCTGGGACGAAAGCACCGTGCCGACCGAGCCGGGCGTCGTGGACGTGGTGGTGCGCGTGTCGATCGAGCCCGAGGGCATGTCGCGCTGGTCGTGCCGCGTCGCAAACCGGAGTGCGGACCTGGGACTGCAGAACATCGAGTTCCCGGTGATCGGCAATCTGAAAGCCTGGGACGAGGAGGATCCGGTCGACTTCAATGCGTTCGGTGAGCCCCGACCAACCGACAAGACCCGCCCCGGCGGAGGATTCCTCGGGATGATGGAGGTCCAGGACCAGTGTTCCAACCTGCGATTCGGGTACCAGGCCTACTACGGCCGGAACGGCGGGGTCTACTACTTGCCGGAAGATCCAGAGTACCTGTGGAAGGAGTGCCGGCCGCGCACCGATGGCGAGACCCGCACGGCGACGTTCTCGCACGCGTACTTCGCCCTCAATCATCATGGTGAGCAGGTCAAGCGATTCGAGGCGACCTACCCCGTCGCGGTGGGCATCTTCCACGGCGACTGGTACACGGCCGCCCGCATCTACCGGCGATGGGCCATTCGCCAGCCGTGGTGCGCCAAGGGGACCCTCGCGGAACGAGATGATCTGCCGGACTGGTTCAAGCAGCGGGAGTTCTTCCAGCAGGGGGGCGGCGCCAGCATGGCGGGCTACGAGCTGGATCAGCGGATCGCCCCAATACGGATTCGACAACAAGTACCCCGACTACTTCCCACCGAAGATGGGCGCGGAGGCGTTCAAGCAGGCCATCGCCCGGGGTCATGAGCTGGGCCTGCACTACATGCCGTATATCAACGTGAACCTCTGGGCGTACGACGCGCCGAGTTACAACGCCGAGGTGAGAGAGGCCGGGGCGAGATTTATCTGGGGACCCGAGAAGATACTAGGCATGCGGTTCAAGTACGGAACCGTGGACATGCACGCCATGGTGATGTGCCCGGCCACAAAGCTCTGGCAGGACAAAGTGAGCGAGATGGTGCGGAAGCTGATCCAGGAATACGACTGCGACGGCATCTACTTCGATACGCTGGACATCTACTGCATGCAGTGCAGCCACCCGGACCACGGACACCCGCGGGGCGGCGGCAACTACTGGGTCGAGGGCGTGCGCGAGATCCTGGGGCGGGCGAGGCGGGAGTGCATGGCCGCCGGCAAGAAGGTGGCATTCAGCGGCGAGTTCTGGCGGGAGCGGTACATCGGCTACTACGACGCGGCATTGTGGGTCTCCACCGGCAGGGCCCAGTTCATCAAGGATGTCGTCTACCACGACTACCTGACCACTATCTGTGGCGAGTGGCATCAGCGGCCGGTGGTTCCCTATCTCGGCTCGCTCTTCATCGCCGGGCAGACGATTGGACCTCTGGGCCTGGGGGAGAAATACCTCAATGAGACCCCCGACGAGAAGGTGCTCGGCTTCTTGCACTACCTCAGCGACTGCCGGCGCGAGTTCGGGCTGAAATACGTTAATCTCGGGGCACGGCTTCGGAACCCGCGGATCACGACGCCGCTGCCGACCGTCGATGCCGGCTCCGAAACCCTGCCTGTGGTGATCACGTCGGCCTGGGAGGCCGGCGACGGCGACATCGGCTGCTTCTTCATGAACATCTCCGATCAGACGCAGGAGTTCACCTTTGAGATCGACCTGGCCACATTCGAGCTGGACCGGCTGGGCAAGTACGCGGTGACGAAGTGGGAGCTCGGCCGGCAGACCCCCGTAGCCGCGCAGAACAGCGGCTGGCTGACCGGAACGGACAGTCTGGAAAGCGGCAAGATGATGATGTTCGAGTTCAGCAGCACAGAGTGATGTGATGTTCACCGCGATCAAGGCCGCCGCGATTTCGCTGAAGCCGACTGCGTGGGACCTTGCACCTGAAAACGAGTGGAAGTGTTAGTATCTGTAAAGAAGAAGGATGTAAGGTCAACCTTCAACCTGAGCGACTTCGTACCCTAGTCTGTATTGACTGTATGGACTGAAGTGCTATGATTTGTGGTCAAAGGAGGAGATTTTGAAAATGAAAACAGGATTGACTGTGGCAACAAAGGTATTGATGGTTGGTTTGGTGGTGGCAGCGAGCATTATGCTCTGTGGTGGGCTGGCCCATGCCATACTGGATAACAACCTGAAGGTTGTGGATCTGTCGGACCTAAGTGGACCTCTGCCGCTGGATGTGACGCAAACGACGCAGATCTTGTGGCAGACAGAGGACTGGGAGCACAGCTCGTTCTACAACTCGAATTGGCCTTCCGGAGGCCCAGACTCACTTGGGTACCCCACAGTCGTCAAGAATGACCATGGCCAAAATCCGGATGGCAAATACTATCTGTACTACGCCCACCACGATCCAATGTCCGGAATTGGCTGTGCGGTGGCTGACTCTATAGAAGGGCCCTATACCAAGATAGCCGACCTGGATCCTGGTCGAGACGACAGCAAGGTGCTGACCGTTCCGAATTACAATCCAAGCGGTCCAAATCCGGAGGATCCGTCCCACTACTCCAGCCCGTCCGTAGTCTGGAATGAGCAAGAACAGCTCTGGTTTATGTACTTCCACTACTACAACCACTATTGGGGCGCTTGGACAAGCAACCCAAGCTATCCGGGGTGGGGCCACCAGATGACCGCACTGGCCACCTGCCCGGATCTGTCCTCCTACAACTGGACGATATGGACGGATCCGGCGTGGGGCAGCGTCAGCGTCTGGGACATTGTCCCGGTGCTTCCCACTACGGCTGAGTCGTGGATGGACAGCCAGTCGTCGTACCACGCCATCCAGCGGCTGGTCAGTGGGCAGTGG
>JALGTY010000528.1 GCA_029821145.1 Candidatus Zipacnadia bacterium | reverse complement strand
TACCTGCGCGGCTATCCGTATTCGTTGGAGGTGCAGCGGCCGCCGGAGGACCAGGACGTGGCCGATTACTTTTTGTTCGAGGTGCGTGAGGGCTACTGTGATTACTATGCCACGACCTTTGTCGTGATGGCCCGGGCGGTCGGCATCCCGGCGCGCTTGGCCTCGGGGTACACCGGCGGGCAGTATAGCTTCTCCAGTGGGGCTTATCTGGTGCGCCAGCGCAATGGTCACTCCTGGCCCGAGGTCTACTTTCCCGGCTGGGGCTGGATCGGTTTCGAGCCGACGACGGCGCGGGCGGTGACAGAGTTGCCAGAGGAGGTGCTGTTGCCGGAGGAGAGGGTGCCGGGACCCACGGGTCCGCCAGCGCGGGTGGTGCGCCTCCGTTGGCGAGTGGCGGGGCTGGGGATGACGACATTAGCCGTCGTGGGGTTGGTGGCGGCCGTGTGGCTCCGCCGTCGCCGGCGACGGGCGGCGCGGGTCACCACACTGCCGCTGGTGTGGAGTTGGGTGGGACGGGGCGGGGCGCGGCTGGGGCTGCCCCCCGATCCGGCGCTCACACCGCAAGAGTACGCCGTGGCGCTGGCGGCGGAACTGTGCGCCCGGGCGGAGCGGGCACGACGGTGGAAGGCCCGCTGGACAGGGTTGGCGGCGCAGGGTGGGGCGGTGTTGCAGCACCTGGCGCTGCTGTACAGCGCACAGGTCTATGGCGGCCCACAGGCGATGGCGGTGGACGAACAGGCAGCGCGAGGTGTGTGGGCCCGGCTGCGCAGGCCGCTGCGCTGGTTCACGTGGCTGGGGTGGCTGCAGCGGATGAGGTAAGCGGTAACTACCCCCGTGGTGGGGACGCCCGACAAGGCCCGTTTCTCACTCGTCTCCACTCAATGGCAACCAGTCTATCGTGCTGGTGGCTTCGGACCACGTGCCGGTCAGGGAAGGTGCTATCTCTCTATTGATCTCTTTCAATCTGATGTGCGTATTTCGCGAGTGATGACGGCCAGCACATCTTGAATGCTCATTGGCTGGCTGGGGACCACTGCATTTTCGTTACCATCGTGACAATGATGCGGCGCATTCTCCAGGTCAGGATGATGTGGTGTGCTATCCCACCGCTTGCGCAGAATGGTGCGCTCGCCGTCCATCCATTGATGACGGTAGTCGACTACCTGGATGCCGTCCGGTGTCAGGCGAAAGAACTCTGCCGCCTCGAGAAAATCACCATTGGTCAGATCAATGCGTACACGCAGATGCGCCGACTGCGATGTGACTCGCTGTCGAACTATCGTGTAACTCGCTACGATGGGGCTCTCCACGAGAGCGAGATGAATAGCTGCCAGGTATTCGTCAGTAGTCACACCGCTTCAGCTTCGCCCCGCAAAAGTTCAAGTCGCTCGCGGACCTCACGTGCCATCTGATACAGGGCGTTCCAATCCATAAAGTCGGCGGTATCGGCTATCTCGCCAGCTTGCCAGCGCTGAAAGAATTCCTCAGAAGGCATCTCGTACTCTAGTTCCAGTTCGCTCAAATCGCGTTCCAGGTCGCGCAGTACGGCTTCGTCGCGGGCTGCCTGGCTTGAAGCAACCCTGAGCAACGCTGTGTCGGTAAGTCTGTCACGAAAGCCACGCTCGTAGAGTCGTTCTAAATTTCGTAGTGCGACAAGTGGGCTTGATAGAGTCGTCATTTCCTCCTCTTTTCTACTACTCCGAAAACATCGGCGGGACAAGATAGTATCTTGCCTCACGCCTTTGATACCAGCATAGTCATTTTAACCCGGAAACGGATGGTTTGTCGCAGACCGCATACACTACTTCTGCATCAAGATCAAAGTAATGATGGCTGATCGCATCCCGCATCCCCATAACCCGCTTCCATTCGATTTGTGGATAATACCGAACTCGTCCTGCTTGAGATCACGAAATCTTACCAAGGTACGCAAAACATCATTACGTTTCATTGAGCACTCCCCAGTAGAAGATTGCCGTATAATTCTGAAATGGCTTTTCTGCGCAAAGCTCAGAGCTGAACCAGGCCGGGTGCTACATATTGTACTCGTATTTGGAATTTAAGGCAAAACGCCTATGCGGGGAACCGGGCATACGTGGGGCAGATGGAGACAAGCTTG
>JALGTY010000527.1 GCA_029821145.1 Candidatus Zipacnadia bacterium | reverse complement strand
GGCAGATGGCCAATTATCTGCAGGCCGTAGCTGCGGGCGATCTCTGCCTCTGCAGCCAGCTTGCGGAAGCTATCGCGCCTGCCGATGCGCAACTGATAGGACTTGAAGCTGCCACTGGCGCAGAGCTGTTCAAGCTGATTCGGCGGCCCCCAGTCACCGGCGGGGGCCAGGCCGAGCTGGTCAATGAGATGCTCCTGCACCTGCGCGGCGGGAATGGTGACCGGCACGAAGTCGGTTTGCAGATGCTCGTCATCCAACTGCACCATCGTGAAGCCGGGCAATGATTCGAGGGCCTTGTCTGGATCAACGGCTTGCAACAGGTGCTCGGTCAGTGGCCCGTACTGGGTCACTCTGGGCCGGTGCGCGTGTGCGGTGATGAAATGTTTCACGTGGAACTCATTGCAGAGATTAACGAACGTCTCGCGGGTTGTCTCTGGGAAATACTCGAGATAGTGGTGGCCGAGTATCAGGGCATTGTCGTGTGGGGCGGTGTCCTGCAGCACTCGGCGCAGCCAGCGCATCCGGGCGGGTGTAATACTGAAATCGTGCAGGCCCAGTACAATGAGCCGGTAGCCTGAAGCTTCGACGGTGTAGTACGGGCATCCGAAGTAGGAACGGTAGCGCTGCGTGGAGTTCTGGCTTATTTCCTTGTTGCCCAGCATCGGAAACCACGGCAGGGGGCTTTGCTCCATGGTATTGCAAAAGTTCTCATAGCACAGCCGGCGACCATCTTCGACGAGGTCGCCGGCCATGACTATGAAGGCCGCGCCGGCAGCTTTCGCCTTTGGCAGAGCCATCTGTAGATGCTGGTCCTGAATACCGGGGATACTGTATATGTGCGCATCGGCAATGACGGCGAATTTCGGTAGGTTGCCCATTAGGTTCAGGGATCCCGCGCTATGCAAAGCTGCGGAAGCTTTCCTCCACCTCGCCGCCCAGTAAGCGGTCATCTACATCGCCGGCCTCAACGGCTTGGGCGATAATCGGCATGGTCTCAGCTACGACGGCGATGGTCTCCTGGATGGCTTCGTCGTCGTGGGAGTAGGTGATGAACAGCAGCCCGCCACGGCGGATGAGCACTCCACGTCTGGCCGTCTCCTGCAAGAACAGCGTCCAGACCTTTCCGGCCAGGTCGGCGTCGTCATATTCGAACTTCATGCTGTGCATCACCGAGGGGCCGTAGCACCTGAACGGCACTCCGTTGGCGTTGGCCGCGGCTTCAAACCCCTCGCGCAACTTGTCGCCCTGCTTCCACATGTGGTCCTGAACGGGCTCGTTCTTGTAGATGTCGAGACACACCGAGGCTGCTGCCAGTGACAGTGCCTCGCCGCCGTAGGTAACGCTAATAATGAGGTCCTTGGCACATTCCATGACTTCTTTCTTACCGCAAACCACGCCCAGCGGCATCCCGTTGGCGATACCCTTGGCAAAGACCGCCAGGTCGGGGGTGACGCCATAGTATTCCTGTCCGCCGCCCGGAGCCATCCGGAAGCCGGAGACGATCTCGTCAAACATCAGCACGGCCTCGTGTTCGTCGGCCAATCTGCGGATGCCCTGAACTACCTCCTGGGGCGCGGCGGTGCCGCCGGCAACATCCAGAGCGATCATGGCGACGTTGCCCTGGTGCTTTTTGAGCAGGTTCTCCAGAGCGTTCAGATCATCGCGAGGGAAGCCTTCGATGCTGGCCTCGAAGGCCTGGGGCACGCCAGGATTGCCCGCCTGCGCGGCCCAGATGTCCGACCAGCCACGGTAGCCGCTGTTGAGGATGACCTCCTTGCCGGTGTAGCCACGAGCGATACGGGCCGCGGCCGAAGTAGCCTCGGCGCCGCCCTTGAGGAAGCGTACCATCTCCGCACAGGGGATCATGTCACAGATCTTTTCGGCGACCTCGACCTCCAGCGGGCTGAGCAGGCCGGCGATAATACCCTTACTAAGCTGGGCTCGAATCGCCTCATCCATCGGCTCGTAGCAGTAGCCCAGCGTAATCGGCCCCAGCGCCAGGACGTAATCAATGTAGGTGTTGCCGTCAATGTCGGTGACGCGGCAGCCCCTGGCGCTATCGAAGTATATTGGCCATACGCCTGGCGCGAAGGCGGTAGCGCGCTTGCTGTTGGTCTGCGAACCGCC
>JALGTY010000082.1 GCA_029821145.1 Candidatus Zipacnadia bacterium | reverse complement strand
AGGGGTAGGTCGGCCACTCGGGTGGCGGCGGAAAGTAGATGAAGGCCGGGATGCGTTGGGGCGTCTTGCCGGCCCAGATGTCGGCCTGCAACTGCTCGCATGAGCGGACGTGGTTGAGATCTATGATCTTGTCGAAACGCTCCAGCGCTCGCTTGTGGGCGTCAGTTTTGAGCATTCAACACCTCATGTGAAATCGGTTATCGTAAGGCTTGTGGCAGTGTGCCGCCGCCGAGTTCGAACACCGTCTCGGTCACATCAACCCCGGTCAGCGCCTTGATGCGCTCATTCATCGGCCACGGCCATAGCGGTTGATCAGTCAACGCCCCGTCTTCGTAGCGGAACCAGATGTTGGCGCCATTCTCCGACTGGAGAATATTGCCGCCGTCGGCAATCAGTTCCTCCGGCTTCTGCAGTTGCAGCAGAACGCTTGCCGTGTGCTTACCCAGGTTGCTTTCCATTTCACTTATCGCCGTGCAGCGGTCGAACTCCAGGAAGTTAGTGTTGAAAGCCTTCGCAGGGCGCGCGCCTGTTTCCACAAACGACACGCAGTTCTGCAGATAGCCCCAGCGGTCTTCGGTGCGCTGCAGGAAGTAGTTGGCAATACACGGCACCGTCCGCTGCTCGGCCAGCCGGTAGGCGATGCAGCCAAGGAGACGGACGCCAGGCCCCTCGCGGGTGTCTATGCCGAAGATGCCGTAGGGCTGGTCCACTGCGTAGTCGGTAAGATGGTGCGCTACTTTCGGGCCGCTGCCCCAGTTGGTGAAGGGCTCGCCGTGATTGTGCACCGTGTAGCTTTCGGGCATCTTCTGCCCGTCCCAGGTGCCGATGCAGTTCTCCGCCAGCGTGTGATGGCTGTTGTAGGAGACGGTCATCACCATCTTGGGGCCGACGTTGGTGCAGCCCTCCCAGCGGCCCCAGCAGCGGCGGAAGGTCGTGTAATTGCCATTCTGCGAGCAAGAGTAGGTCTTGCGCGCAATCCCCCAGCCCGCGCAGTCCTCAATCAGGTTATAATCCCCGTTGTGCACCCCGAAGATATTGGTGTTATCATCCCCGGCGTCCCAGCCGCAGCACCGTTTGAGGGCACAATGGTTCGAGCGGCTGATGCCATACACCGTCATCTTCGCGCGGCAGGCATTGATGCCCTCGACTTGTATGTATTGCGTCTTGTAAAGCTGCACCGGGTAACGCACGGTCTCGCCATCTATGAGCACCTTGCCGTCATTGATTGCTTTGATGATGATGGGAGCCTCTGCCGCGCCCTGCAGCGGCTCGGTCACTCGTATCATCGAGCCATCGCCGGTATAGACCCCGTCAAGCAAAAGCAGCGTGTCACCCGGTTGCAGCCTGGCAACAGCTTGCACTATCAGGCAGGGGCTTTCGGCAGAGGTTCCGTCACCGCCGCCTGCGGGTGAGGCGTAATGCTCTGCAGACAGCGCCGGCCCCGGGCACAACAGACACAACATCGCCGCCACCACGGCTAGACGTATTGGCACTCCAGTCATGTCTTCGTCCTCCGCGTGCTGCGGCTGGTGCTTGGCTGACTTAGCTCGCGTTATGTTGTCGGCATTGCGTACGGCATGAATTAACGGCATTCACGGGCGGCCCTCACCCCCGGCCCCTCTCCCTGAGGGAGAGGGGACCAAGGCAACGGCACCTACCCCCCGGCCCCCTCCCGACACGGGAGGGGGGACAACCCAACGGCAGACTCGGGCTGGAAGCCCGAGCCACGCGCCAATAACAGGGACGCCCGTGCCACGCGATAAGAATATACGCTGCTGGTCTGCTAGCGCGCCGGAGTCGCCGTGCGCTGGAGGAGTACCAGATCGCCGCGCCACTTGCGCACGAACTCCTCGCGTGTGAAATCGCTTTCCCCGAGCATAGGATCACCGACCGTCACGTGCTCCTGATCCGCCGCGATGATGACGACTTCGTGATAGATCGTCGGGCACAGCCATACACTTGCCAGGAGCGGCTTGGGAGCGGCAACGAGTTGCTGCCACGTCGGCTTTCGTATGAGCACAGTCTCCCAGCCGAGCCGGTGTGCCGCCCGGAAGACGCCTCGCTGCTGAGTGCCGTAGATGGGATTGGTCAAGGCCAGGCGGGCGACCTGGGATTCGCTGACCGGTTGGCCGTTGAGACGCAATGCCCAAGCCAACGCCGCCGCGCTACAGCTCCATCCGGTTGACTGCATCACCTCCGGCGTACCGGTTACTGTATCATCGAGCCGGGGCGTGTAGAGAACTCCAATAAGTGGCGCAGCGGCCTGGGTCAGCGAATACATCACGAAAACCACGCCCAGCACGCCGATCAACACACGCCTGCTGCCGCACAGCCTATCGAATGAAAGCATCAGCAACATCATCCCGCCGAGAAACATGGGGATGCGCTCGAAGAAAAGATAGTCATCCCACGGCACCAGTCGCAAGCCGATCTGGGGCTGCCACATCGTGTACCACCATAATGCGACGACCACGACAGCGGCGATGGCTCCGCCGAGGAGCGACGAATCGCGGCCAGCCAGCTTGCACGACAGCAGCCAGACAGCCGCTGTGCCCAGGACGAAGACTGCTACGGCGCAGACTGCAAGAGATAGCTCGCTCATGATCTCCACGACCCGTCGGCTGCGTGCGGCAATAGTCAATGGCATCCGGCCTGTTGGTGCAGTCTGGGTAACGACTTGCGGGCGCATGCCATGCGCCCCTACAAGGGCACCTACCCCCCGGCCCCCTCCCGACACGGGAGGGGGAGAACGGCAACGGCAACGGCCGGCGCGGCACCCTTCGGCAGGCTCCCTTCGACCCTTCGGCAGGCTCAGGCCTTTCAGCAGGCTCAGGGCGCACACGGCAGGGCCTGCGGCAGGTCCGCGGCCCACAAACGACAAACGGCATTGATAGGCCTCCCATTTGGTGCTATTCGCTCTTTGCCACCGGCATCAGCGCCTTGATCCACCATCTGACCCGCTGGTTGATGTGCGAATACGCGCGGGCCTTGGCCCAGAGGTGCTGGTGGGTGAAGCTGGTGAAGGTCGGGCCCTGCTCCATGCGCTCCTGCACTGCCTCGACGAGTTCGTCCGTCACCTGCCAGCCATTCTGCAGGCCGGCCTCGGCGATCAGCAGCATCACGTCGGTCGCCTCGGAAAGGTGCGTGAGGTACTCGGGGCGCTGCGGCACCAGCTTCCTAAAGGTGTCGGCGGCCGCGTGCAGCTTGCTCATGTCATAGCCGGTTTCGTAACCGGCCCACCATTCATCAAGCAGGTCAAGCGCCTCGACGTACTCGTCGCCTACGCCCAGGAAGGCCGCCAGCTCGCCGAGGGCCTGCTGCCGGCTGATGTCGGGGTAAAGCTGCTTGCGGAAAAAGAGCCAGTCGCTGTGAAATTGCGTGAAGGGTGTCAGCCGGTAGGCCAGCAGGCCGGCACCCAGCTCAGCCGCCCGGGCGACGGCGGCTTCGATGCGATCAAACATGGTGCGCGGCAGGACATTGTTTGTCTCATTGCCGCCCTCGGGGTCCATGAAAAAGGCGACGCTCAACACGTCCAAACCAAGCTCTCGCGCCATGCGGATGCTTGTCTCGTCCTGGTCATGTAGCAGCGTCCAGTCGCCGGGGGTCATGCTGCCGAAGATGTCTTCGCGGATGTTGGGCGTCACGGGAATAGACAGTGGCCCATCATCCCCGGCCATCCACCATATCCACCAGGGGCAGTGGTGGACCTGCGCCCGGTCGCCGACCAGTTCCTGATAGGTGCGCATCGCATCCAGCATCACCGGCGTGTAGGGCACACACAGGTCGCAGACGCACAGGCCCGGGTCGGCGTACCAGACGATGAAGCCGTCGGCGGCCTCGGCGAAATAGTCAATCAGGTAGCCGGAGAACTCCAGAATCTCCTGCTTGCCGCGCTGCCAGCAGAGCTCAATACCGCGGTAGCCGACCTCCTCAGCGCGCTTGTCGGCATGGGCCAGATACACAAAGGGCGGCACGCAGTTGCAGGCAAGGCCGACGTGCGTCTGGAGATTGAGTGCCTTCGCGTAGGCCAGGACTTCTTTGTACACTTCCCAGCGCCACCTGTTGGGATAGGTTTCGGGGTAGTCGGGGTGATAGTACTGCGTCGGCCAGATGAATATTTTGAGCATGTTTGCGCCTGCGCCCTGGATTAAGTCCAAGTACAGCTTCCACTCGTTCAGGGTCCAGGTGTCGGCGGTCAGATGCGTTATCTTCCAGTCAATCGGGTGCAGGTACATACCACGGCGGTTGAATGGTGATTCCTGGGCTGCGAAATCCAGCACCATCTCGTGGTGCGTCGCTTCACTCGACTGGCCGGTGATACGGTAGCCGGCCTTGCTATAGAGTCTCAGGGCGCGGTGGTTCGGCTTGTCCACGTTCAGCGAGAGGCCCGGCTTGTGATTACGGCGCGCCTCGGCTGCCAGGGCGGCCATCAGTATCTGACCAAGCCCCTGGCCGTGGCAGGCATCAACTATCCCAATCCCAACTCGCGGATACTTCTGCTCCGGTTTGTGCGTGTAATAGATGTAGGCGACCATCGGCCCGTCGGGACTGTCGGCCACGGCACCGAGGCGCACGGTATCGGTCATGTTGGAAGTCTCGACGATCATGCGGGCGTTCTCTTCGTCGAAGGGGTGTGGGCAGAAATACTTGCGGCTCAACTCCCCCAACCCGCCGAAATACTCAAGCACGCGCTCGTAGTCGTCCTTTTGGATATGGCGGATGACGAGCTTGCGCCCGTCTCGGAGTTGCGCTGGCATTGGCTCCATTGCGGCGACCTCCGTGCAGATATTGCGTGGGTCAGGGCTCGTAGGCTGAATCGCGTACGGCATTGACTTGAAAGGCACCCTCACCCCCGGCCCCTCTCCCAGAGGGAGAGGGGAGCAAGGCAACGGCGAGTCGGGCAGGATGCCCGACCTACGCGGACATATTTGGAAAGCCTGTGTCACACGATAAGTCAAAGGCATTGCCAGGCTAGAGGCGTGGCCGAAAAGTCCTCGCCCGAAAATGGCAACCTCGCTACCGGGCTTTGAGGCCCCTCTACGGCGATGCAAGTGGGAACAAGTCGCCCGAATTCCTGCTTTTCGGCCCGCTTTCTAGAAAGCCTGGCCCACGCGATGGGCGCGGGCGGGCTTTCTTCTCATCTGCCGACAATCTAAACTCGCCCCCCGGCACTCCGCGTTCTGTACTTAAGATTCTTCTCCCAGGAAGAGCTCGGCGGCATTGTCGTGCATGATGCACTTTGCTGCGCGCACGGCAATCTCCTCGGTGAAATATGCGGCTTCTTTGACCTTGGCCATCAGCACGCGAGCCACAATGTCCTTGGCCATCTCCAGAGCGCCCAGAGCGGCTTCAACGCGCGAGCAGTCGCCGCCCCACAAGAGCTTGCTCATCGGCACCGCCTCAATCCACTCCTGCAGCATCCGCCGCACCACCGACGGCGAGATGATGGGTAGCCAACACATGTCCAGCCAGACGTTTGGCAGCGCCTTGGCCATGACGGTCAGCTCCGAGCAGTACGGATAGCCCCCGTGGAACAGGTCGAACCTGGCCTTGGGATGCGCAAGTATGAGGTCCGTAAGCAGCGTCGGGTTGGTACCACGGATATCGCCACTGCCGGCACGGATGCCGGTATGAATCTGAATAGGCAGGTCATGAGCCGCGGCCATGTCCACGATGGTGTGCATCAGATAATCCTGCAGCGCTTTTATCTCGGTATCGCTCAAGCCCTCAGCACCGCGCTCGTAAAGGCGGCGGGCATCGTCCTCACCGACACTGGCAAAATCCAGGGCGCGGTCATAGGCCAGAGACGACTTGATCGCCGGCACGCCCGCAGCCTTATAGTGCTCAATGGCTGTGCCGATAAGCTCCAGATAGCTGTCAAAGCCGCTTATCTCGAAATTCAGCTTGCGCGCACAATCGCAGGGAGAGGCATCGTTATGGTCAACCTGTCCCTCAAATGGGGCCATCACAAACGAATTGATACGCAGCACCGACGTTAGCACCTCGGAGCCGGTCTCAGTATCAAAGGGGGCCCAGTGCGGGTCCTGCAGCGCGCATCGTATCTTGCCCACCTGCCCGAGTGCGTAGTCAAACAGGTCATCACGTGCCCTGGCCTGCTGCATCTTTTCCGCAAGCGGGATGAAATTGTCCGCATTGATTTCATCTTCCTCCGGCAGTCCGTACAGCTTCCGGCAGCCCAGCAATAGTGACCGGTAATAGGCCGTGTTTTCGACGCGGAGCATCCACGGCTCGAATGTAGCCCAACGCTCCTTAGCTTCAAGCTCGGGGCCAGGCCAGTCGGCTTCGGTCATCCCGGCAGCGGCAAAGTCGGCCGCGACGTAGCTGGCCTTGCACAGTTCTATGAAGTCCCACGGCCCCTGGCGCACCTCCTCTAATGGGCGAATGTGCTCGTGAGTGTCAATGACAGAAATCTGTTCAATGGCTTCTCCGACGGGCGATGCTTGGAGCATCTACGCTACCTCCTAAGAGTTTCAGGCTGGGTGCGCAAGCCTCTTCAGCCGCGCATATCTGCTTTGTTGGGTCTCTTATTGACCTGGCACGAGCGGAATACCTGCCTCAAATTCTGCGTGCAGGTTGACATCGTGGCGCCAGTTGCTTAGTATTATGCACCAATGCGCTCCCGGCACGCCTGCCGGGAGACTATAGTAGTCTGTTGCTGTTATCCGGCATCAGGCCCGTAAAGAGCGCTGCAAGCGCAGTCGGCGGACGTTGGCAGGAGAGCCGGAGGCCGATAAGCCGGTGGTGTACTGCAGCGTTACGAAGACGGCGAAAATGACCAAGGAGGCAAGTGCAAATGGATGACACCAAGATATTCCTTTCGGAAAGTGAGATGCCTCAGGCCTGGTACAACATCAACCCGGACCTGCCGGCGCCGTTGATGCCGCCGCTGAACCCCGGCACCGGCCAGCCGCTCGGACCCGAAGACCTCGCACCGCTCTTCCCCATGGAGCTCATCAAGCAGGAAGTGTCCATGGAGCCGTGGATCGAGATCCCGGACGACATCATGCGGATATACAAGCTTTGGCGACCCAGTCCACTCCATCGCGCACTCGCACTCGAGGAGGAGCTCGGCACTCCCGCTCGGATCTATTACAAGAATGAGAGCCTCAGCCCCGCCGGCAGCCACAAGCCCAACACTGCCGTCGCCCAGGCATACTACAACAAGCAGGAAGGCGTTGGCCGCATCACCACCGAGACAGGTGCCGGGCAGTGGGGCAGCGCCCTGTCACTGGCCGGCGCACTATTTGATATCGAGATCCGCGTCTATATGGTGCGCATCAGCTATGACCAGAAACCGTACCGCCGCCTGCTCATGCAGACATGGGGCGGCGAGTGCATACCCTCTCCCAGCGACCGTACCAACGCCGGCCGCGCAATTCTCGCCCAGGACCCCGACTCCCCAGGCAGCCTTGGCATCGCAATCTCCGAAGCCGTCGAAGAGGCCGCCGGACGTGAGGATACAAAGTACGCCCTCGGCAGCGTCCTCAACCACGTACTCCTCCACCAGACCGTCAACGGTCTCGAGCTCAAGAAGCAACTCGCCATCGCCGGCGAGAAGCCCGACATGCTCATTGGCTGTGTCGGTGGCGGCTCTAACTTCGCCGGCTTCTGCTTCCCCTTCGTCAAGGACAAGCTCGACGGCCAGGACATAGACATCATCGCCACTGAGCCCACTGCCTGCCCGACACTCACTCGCGCCCCGTACCGCTACGACTTCGGCGACAACGCTCAGATGACGCCACTGCTCAAGATGCACACACTCGGCCACGGCTTCGTGCCGCCGCCGATCCACGCTGGCGGGCTGCGCTACCACGGCGATGCTCCGCTGGTCTCCCTACTCGTCTCCCAGAAGGTGATAGAGCCTCGCGCCTTCCATCAGAATGAGGTGTTCGAGACTGCAATCACCTGGGCCCGCAGCGAAGGCCACGTGCCAGCCCCAGAGACCGCCCACGCCATCAAAGCAGCCGTTGATGAGGCCCTCAAGTGCAAGGAAACCGGCGAAGAGAAGTGCATCGTTATCGCTTACAGCGGCCACGGGCACTTCGACCTGGCCGCCTATGACGCCTATCTCACCGGTAGTCTCACCGATTACGAACTGCCGCAGGAAATGATTGACGAGGCAATGAAGAGCGTTCCGGAGGTTTCCGGGCCTGCGTAGCCTCTGAGCCGCACCATCAATGAGACCCAAGCCGGCGGCCCCCGCTTGAATCATCCGGGGGCCGCTTCTTATTGACGCAGTTGCAAAGCCGCCGCTGCTGTGCTAAACTGAACCCAAACTGAAAAAGCTTGCAGAGTAGTGTTCGATAGACACTACGGAAGGCGGTGCAAATCCGCCGCTGCCCCGCAACTGTAACCGGGTACGAAAGCCCACGATGACCACCGGGATGCTCCCACGGGAAGGTCGGGTGATTAGGAGGATCCGGAAGCCAGGAGACGGCCCTGCGAGCCTGATGTGCCCTCGAGGGCGGGCAAAACAGTATCTATGAAAGGCCGCCACGAGGCGGCCTTTTTTCGTCAGCAAGCAGTGAGGTCGCTGTCATGTTTGCATCACTCAACGGACCCGCAACGCGGAGAACGCCAAGGCTGAGCAGCCGGCTATCGTTCGGCCTGGCGGCGACAACCGCAGCAATGCTCATCATCGGCGGGTGCCAACCGAAAACGGAAAGCGGACGCCCGCAGCCATCTCTACCCATCCGCGAGATGGGCGCTGAATCAGGAACCTGGCCACGTACCTTCCCCAATGCCCACGGGTCAGATATCGAACTGGATGGGCCGGCTGTCAATATTGTAACCATGCAGCCGAACATCGCCGAGATGCTGTGTGAGATCGGCGCGGCAAGCCACATAGCAGCGGTTGACAAGTACACGGACTATCCGCCCGAAATGCTGCGCAAACCGCAGATCGGCAGTATTCTGACCCCCGATTATGAGAAGATAGTGAGCATGCAGCCGGATTTGATTATCACCTCGCGCGGCACGTCGCAAGAGGTGCTGGAAAAGCTGCGAGAGCTCGGCATGCAGGTGCTTGGCGTTGATCCGCAGACTCTGGACGATGTGTTTTCGTGTATGAAGATGTTCGGGCGGCTGACCGGCAATGCGATGGCAGCAGCCGATATCGTAGCTCAACTGCAGTGGCGAAGGTGGGGCGCGGTCGCGAGAGCACGCGTAGCGGTGGCCGAGAAGGGCCGGCCCAGGACCGTGTTTGTGCTGTCGCTGGAGCCGCTCTTTGTGGCCGGCAAGGGCTCGTTTATCGCCAGCCTTATTGAAGACGCCGGCGGAGAGCAGGTAATCGCGGCCAGGGTCGCCGGAGCAGACCAGCCCTGGCCCCAGGTGTCGAAGGAAACGCTGCTGGCGGCCTCCCCACAAGTATTGATATTCTCATCCGCTCACGCCGGCGATGAGCGAGCACACAACGCAGAGGAGCTGCTGACACGGTTGCGCAAAGACGCAGCATGGGCCCAGCTTCCCGCAGTCAAAGACGGGCGCGTGTACGTCATTGATGATGACCTCATAACCATCCCCGGCCCGCGACTGCTGCAGGCACTGGAGCAGATGGTGGAGCTTCTGCATCCGCCAAATGATGCGGAGAATACACCTGAGTAGGAAACGGAGCCCAATGAGGGGCGAGGCAGTCTTAGAGGCGCGCGATCTGGTCACCGGCTACGAGCAGCGGCAGGTGCTGCACGGCGTTGATCTGAGCGTTGCCGGCGCCGAGATGATCGCACTGCTGGGGCCTAACGGGTCTGGCAAGAGCACGCTGGTGCGGGCGCTTGCGGGAGTGCTGCCGGCTACCAACGGCCAGGTGCTGCTGTATGGTAAGCCGCTGGGAAGCTACAGTCGGCGAGAGATCGCGCGGCATATCGCTGTGGTCCCACAAATGAGCAGCATCCTGTTCTCGTTTACGGTCCTGGAATATGTGATGATGGGGCGCACTCCGCACCTGGGCCGACTGCAGAGCGAAAGCGCTGAGGACCGACAAGTCGCCGCCGAGGCGATGCGCGACACTGATACCGAGCATCTGTGCGATCGGCCGGTGACGGAACTGTCCGCCGGCGAACTGCAGAGGCTGACCATCACACGCTGTCTGGCCCAGCAGACGCCGATAATGCTCCTCGACGAGCCCACCGCCTTCCTGGACATAAACCACCAACTCCAGATTCTGCAACTGCTGCGCAAACTCAACGCCGAGCACGGCAAGACGATACTGTGCGTGTCGCACGACCTCAACCTCACAGCGGCGTTTTTCGACCGTGTTGCGCTTCTCAAGGACGGCCGCCTGGTCGCCGACGGCTCGCCTGAGGAGATATTCACCGTCGCACGGATTGAGGCGATTTACGGGGCAAAGGTACTGGTGGATCGCACGCCGGCGGGACGCCCGCGCGTCACGGTCGCATCTGCGCCTGCAGAGGGTGAGCGACTATGAACACACGCGCAGGCATCATGGTCGTGGCGCTGCTGGTGGCGACACTTGCGGTCTTTGTGTTGTCTGCAACCCACGGCACTTCCGGGATGTCGGCGCATAAGGCGCTACGGGTGATGTGGACTATTGTCAGCGGACAGCAAGCCGCGCCTGATATCGCAGCACAAGACATTACCATCGTCCGTGATATCCGCCTGCCGCGACTGCTTTTGGGGCTGTTAGTGGGTGCATGCCTGGCAGTGGCGGGAGTGGTGATGCAGGCGTTTTTCCAGAATCCGATGGCGGCGCCTTCGATAATCGGGGTGTCGGCAGGTGGCGCTTTGGGCGCGACCGCAGCGATCATGCTCGGTTTCAACTTCTGGCTGTGGCGGCTGAGCTCGGTGACGCTGTCGGCGTTCGTGGGTGCGCTGGCGGTGACGGCCCTGGTCTATCTGCTCTCACGGCGAGGCGGCCGGACACCAGTGGGTGTGCTGCTGCTGACCGGCATTGCGGTTGGCGCGATGGCCTCGGCCGCCTCTTCGTTCATCCTGATTGCCTACGGCCAGGGGCAGATGGACAGAGTGGTCTATTGGCTGATGGGGAGTCTGAACAATGCCGACTGGGCGAAGGTAGAGATGATCTGGCCGTTCGCGCTGCTGGGATGCGCACTGGTGTATCTGTACGGGCGCGACCTGAACGTCCTGCTACTGGGCGATGAGCAGGCGCACTACCTGGGGCTGAACGTCGAGCACGTCAAGCTGGTGCTGCTGACGCTGTCATCGCTGCTGGCCGCGAGTGCGGTGGCGGTGGCCGGGATCATCGGCTTCGTCGGGCTGATCGTCCCGCATATTACGCGGCTGGTGGTAGGGCCGGATCATCGGTGGCTGCTGCCGACGGCGGGCCTGGCCGGAGCAGTGCTGCTGACGCTTGCCGATCTGGGAGCGCGCCTCGGTGGCGAGATACCAATCGGCATCATCACCTCGATGCTCGGCGGGCCGTTTTTCCTGTACCTGCTGCACAAGCGGCGGGAGTATGAGATGTAGGAGCAGTGTCGGCTCATACAGGCACCGTCGGGCTGGAAGCCCGACCTACGCGGGTAATGGGGTCGGCGAGAGTATGAGATGTAACCCCGACTAATCCGGACCTTCAAGAACGATTACCTCATCAGCCGCCTGATCGTATTGCTCTGAACAGGTGAACAGTACCACCTGGCGGCTTTCGGCGATCTGCTTGAGCAGCGTCAAAGCCTTCGCCTTGCGGACCGAGTCGAA